>NZ_JBHVEU010000561.1:0-5076 GCF_042802075.1 Kitasatospora sp. NPDC057518 | reverse complement strand
TCCCCGGGCGCGACGGCTCAGGCCGCGCCCGCACCGGTGAGAGCGCGTACCTCCAGCTCGGCGAACCGGTCCGGGTCGGCGGGCTCGGACGAGGTGACCGTCCCGAGCCACCCGGCGAGGAAGCCGAGCGGGATGGAGACGAGGCCCGGGTTCTCCAGCGGGAACCAGTGGAAGTCGAGGCCGGGGAAGAGCGCCTCGTGGGAGCCGGACACCACCGGCGAGAAGAACACCAGCACGATCGCCGGGACCAGCCCGCCGTACACCGCCCAGACCGCGCCGCGTGCGGTGAACCGCGACCAGAACAGGCTGTACAGCAGCACCGGCAGGTTCGACGAGGCCGCGACGGCGAAGGCCAGGCCGACCAGGAAGGCGACGTTCAGCTGCTGGGCGAAGAGGCTGATCACGATCGCCGTCGCACCGATCCCGGCGGCGGCGAACCGGGCGACCACCACCTCCTGCTGCTCGCTGATCCCGGACACCGACTCCTCCGACCGGGAGGCCGGGACGGTCTCGCCCCGACGACGGCGGCCGCGACCGTTCTTCGCCTGCTCGCGGGCGGGCCGGGCGCGCCAGGCGCCGGCCCAGACGTCGTGGGCGAAGGCCGCCGAGGAGGCCAGGGTGAGCCCGGCGACCACGGCGAGGATGGTGGCGAAGGCGATCGCCGAGATCAGGGCGAACAGCACCACCCCGCCGGTGCTGCCGTTGCCGCCGCCGAGCACCAGGGCGAGCAGCGGAACGGCGGTGTTCCCGGCCGAGTTGGCGTGCCGCACCTCGGCCGAGCCGATCAGCGCGGTGGCGCCGAGGCCGAGCACGATGGCCATCAGGTAGAAGCTGCCGACCAGGCCGATCGCCCACATCGTGGAGCGGCGGGCGGCCCGCGCGGTGGGCACGGTGTAGAAGCGGGACAGGATGTGCGGCAGGCCCGCGGTGCCGAGCACCAGGGCGAGGCCGAGGCTGACGAAGTCCAGCCGGCTGGTGAGGCTGCCGCCGTACTTGAGCCCGGGCTCCAGGTAGCGGTGCCCGGCACCGCTGTGGTCGGCGGCCTGGCGCATCAGCTCGCCGAGGTCCCCGTGGAAGCGGACCACCAGCAGCACCGTCAGCAGCACCGAACCGCCGGTCAGCAGGAAGGCCTTGATGATCTGGATCCAGGTGGTGGCCCGCATCCCGCCGATGGTGACGTAGACGATCATCAGGGCGCCGACCGCGATGATGGTCCAGGTGCGGGCGTGCGGGCTGCCGGTGCCGAGCAGCAGGGCGACCAGCGAACCGGCGCCGACCATCTGGGCCACCAGGTAGAGCAGGGTGACCACGACGCTGGCGCCGCCGGCCGCGGCGCGCACCTTGCGGCGGCGCAGCCGCAGCGCGAGCACGTCGGCGAGGGTGTACCGGCCGGCGTTGCGGACGAGTTCGGCGACCAGCATCAGCACGACCAGCCAGGCGACCAGGAAGCCGATGCTGTAGAGCACGCCGTCGTAGCCGTAGAGCGCGATCAGCCCGGCGACGCCCAGGAAGGAGGCCGCGGACAGGTAGTCGCCGGAGAGCGCGAAGCCGTTCTGCAGCGGGGTGAAGTCGCGGCCGCCGGCGAAGAAGTCCTCGGCGGCGTTGCCCTGGCGGCCGACCCAGAGGGTGACCCCCAGGGTGACCAGGACGACGACGGCGAACAGCGCGATGGCGAGCGAGTGGTGGTCGCCGGTGGGGGCGACCGGGGGCGGGGTGGCGGTCGACACCACGGTCCGCGCGGCGGTCCTCACGGCGGCCACGGCCGCGTCGGTGGGCACGGTGGCCATCAGGGTCGTCATCGCAGCTGGTCCTGGGTGTCCCAGCGCAGGCCCAGGGCGGCGCGGTCGCGCTTGGTCCGGGCGTTGCGGGCGTAGAGCCAGGCGAGCAGGAAGGTCGAGGCGAACTGCAGAAGTCCCAGCAGCCAGGCCACGTTGAGCGGGCCGGCCACCGCGCGGCGCATCAGGTCGGGGGCACCGGCCTGGGCGGCGACGTACAGCAGGTACCAGGCGAGGAAGCCGCCGGTGATGGGGAAGACGAAGGTCCGGTAGCTGCGGCGGATCTGCCGGAAGGCCGCGCTGGCCTGGACCTCCCGGTAGACCTCGGTCCGGTCGGCGACCGGTTCCTCGTCCCGTGGCGCGAGGGACCCGAGGGGTGCGTGCGGTGCGGCCGGGGCCGCTTGGTCGACGGGGGTGCTCTGGGCGAACGGCTCGACGGCGGGCCCGTGGATCGGTGCGCCGACGGCCACAGGCTCGCCGACTGCCTCTGCCGACCGGTCCGGACGGGTGTGCTCCGTACGGATGGGGCCCGACTGCGCCGGTACCGCCGACCGGCGGTGCGCAGCCGATGGCTCGGCGGGCTCAACGGGGGTGCCGGCGGCCGGAGCGGCCCACCAGTCGAATCGCTGCCCCTGGCCGGGGCTGCTCGTCTGCTGCTGTGGCACTGATGCTCCTGGACGGCCGGATGTTCTGACCCGAACCATGATGGCGGCCCTAGGACAACGCCTCTGACCATCGCAGATACGTTCACTCGATGAGGTGATCGATCATCCGACAGACACTCATCGGACTACTGCTGCGTCCCGGTGATTCCGTGTCGGAAGGCGTAGGCGACCGCCTGAGCCCGGTCCCGTACCGCGGTCTTGGCGAACAGATTGTTGATGTGGGTCTTCACGGTGGCCTGGCTGACGAACAGCCGTTGGGCGATCTCCGCGTTGGACAGCCCCTGGGCGATCAGCGCCAGCACCTCGGCCTCCCGGACGGTCAGCCCGTCGGGCAGCTCCCCCGGCCGGCCGACCGGCGGCCCGGCGGCCGGCCCGGAGCCGCCGGGCTGCTCCGAAAGCCTTTCCAGCAACCGGAGTTGGATCTGCGGGGAGAGCCCGGCGGCGCCCGAGCGAACGTCCGCGATGGCCCGGGCGATCTCCTCGCCGCCGGCGTCCTTGGTGAGGTAGCCGCGCGCCCCGGCCTGGAGCGCCGGGAACAGCGATTCGTCGTCGGCGTAGGTGGTGAGCACCACCACCTCGGTCTCCGGGTGCGCCGTGCGGATCCGCCTCGTCGCCTCGACGCCGTCGCAGCGCGGCATCCGCAGATCCATCAGCACCACGTCCGGGTGATGACGCTCCACCAGGGCGACGGCCTCCTCCCCGTCACCCGCCGCACCGACCACCTCGATGCCGGGCAGCAGCCCCAGCAGCATCACGATGCCCTCGCGCACCACCGTCTGGTCGTCCGCGACCAGCACCCTGATCGCCGGTTCCGTCATGCCGGCACCCGCAGCAGCACGCGCCACCCTCCGTCCTCCGGGCCCGCCAGCAGCGTGCCGCCGAGCAGTTCCGCGCGTTCGCGCATCCCCAGCAGACCGTACCCGCTGCCGCTGGCCGCCAGCTCCCCCGACGCCGGCTCGGCCGCGGACGGGCCGCGCGGCGGCCGGGTGTTGCGCACCTCCAGCTCCACCACGCCGTCCAGGTAGCGCAGTTCGACGGCGCAGCGGGCGCCGGACGCGTGCTTGCGGACGTTGGTCACCGCCTCCTGCGCGGTGCGCCGCACCGCGAGGGCGGCCTCGGCGGCGAGCGGCCGGGGCGTGCCGGTGACGGTGAGGGCGGCCCGCTCCCGCCCGGTCAGCTCCACCAGGAACTCCCCGACCGGGGTGAACTCCCCGCGCAGCGCGGACAGTGCCTGCCGGGTCTCGGCCAGCCCGTCCTGCGCCATCCGCCGGGCGGCGACGACCCGTTCGCGGACCTGCTCGCGGTCCGTCCCGGCGTCCAGCATCAGCCGGGCCGCCTCCAGGTGGACGAGCTGCGCGGAGAGGCTGTGGGCGAGCACGTCGTGGATCTCCCGGGCGATCCTGGCCCGTTCGGCGAGCGCCGCGCTCTCCGCCTCGGCGGCCCGGGCGGCCCGCTCCTGGGCGAGCAGCAGGCGGGCGGTGCCGCGCGCCTCGATGTCCAGCCGCAGCAGGAAGCCGACCAGGACGGACCCTCCGATGGTGGCGGCGATGCTGAGCCAGCTCGCCGGGGAGGCCGCCGTGTACGAGCCCAGCGCGACCGCCGCGGCGCACAGCGCGGGCGCGGGCGGCAACCGGATCAGGGCCGTCACGGCCAGCCCGATCCAGAGGAAGTCGGCCAGCGTGTAGGCCAGCCCCTGGTTGGCGAGCCAGCCCGCGCCGACCAGGGCGGCGGCCAGCAGGTACGAGGCCGCCGGGCGCTGCTCCCGGGTGACCCGCAGGTACCCCGCGCTGAGGGCGAAGGCCGCGGCCAGCCCGGCCGCCGCGGCGGCCGCGGCCCAGCCGGCGTACCGGCCCCCGGAGAAGGTCCCCCAGCCGACGACGACCACCAGGACGGTCCGGCCGAACACGGTGAGGACCCGCCGCGGCCTGCTCTCGTCCTCACGACCGATCCCTTCCCGGGACGGCCAGCGGGTCCAGTACCACCCGGCCACGGGGGCCTCCTCGATGCTCACGGCGGCGGGTCAGCGCAGTCCGGCGGCGGTCCGCGCGGGCTCCAGCGTGCGGGCCCTCCAGTTCACCACGACGGAGCGGACCAGCAGCAGGACCGCCATGCCCAGCAGCAGCGTGCTGCCCGCCTGGTGGACGTGCAGGGCCGAGCCGACCGCGTACAGGCCGATCCGGATGGCGATCATCCCGCACCAGGCGGCCACGGTGGCCTTGGTGCCCTTGACCAGGACGCCGCCGTCGGGGGCCCGCCAGATCCGTACGGTCCAGCCCCAGACCGTGCCCATCGCGAGCACGGCGACGAGGCCGGCGACCAGCAGCGTGGCGGAGACCGCGGTGTGCTGGTGGTCGACGAGCTGCGGGTCGCGCAGCGCGAGCGCGCCCAGGACCAGCGGCAGCAGCCAGAACCGGCGCTCGGTGTCCAGCCGCTGGACGCGCATCTGGCGCTGGACCACCAGGACCACCACCGCGATGACCACGAGGATGTTGGCGATGGAACTCATCGGATTCTCCGTCCCGAGGAGAGGCTTCTTGCTGACCTCTCCGACGCTACGGATCCGGCGCTTCCCGCTGATCGGAGCCGGGGTGGAGCACGGGTGGAACCGGCGGCTCGAGGGCCCTCCACCCGTGGGT
>NZ_JBHVEU010000560.1:0-5086 GCF_042802075.1 Kitasatospora sp. NPDC057518 | reverse complement strand
CTCCAGGGCCGGGCGGGGCGCGCGGCCGAGCAGGGCCGCCAGGTCGCCCGGCCCGCCCGGGCCGGCGAGGAAGCCGTGGGCGATCGCCGAGTAGGTGCCCACCACCATCGGCACCTGGAAGTCCCGGGCGTCCGAGGCCGCCACCGCCGCGCGGGCGTCCGTCAGCCGTCCCGGCCGGTACGCGGCGCCGAGCGCCTCGGCCACCTCCGCGCCGCCCACCGCCCGCTCCCCCACCAGCTCGTACGTCCGGCCCGCGTGCCCGGCGGGCGCCAGGGCGACGTTCACCGCCGCCTCGGCCAGGTCCGCCCGGGCCACCGCCGCGAGCCGCCCGTCGCCGAGCGGGGCGCTGATCACCCCGTCCGGGCCGGGGGCGGCGATCGCGCCCAGGAACTCGGCGTACAGGCCGTTGCGCAGCACCGTCCAGCGCAGGGTGGCGGACGCGCGCAGCCGCCGCTCGGTCCAGCGGTGGGCGAGGGCGTAGGGCAGGTGGTCGCCGTCGCCGGAGAGACTGGTGTAGACCACGTGATCGACGCCCGCCCGCTCCGCCGCCCCGATCGCGGCGCCGTGCCGGGCGATCACCACGTCGTCCTCGGCGGCGCCGGCCGAGATCAGCAGCAGGGTCCGCACGCCGGTGAAGGCCTCCGCCAGTGTCCGCGGCCGGTCGAAGTCCACCAGCCGGGCCGGGACGCCCGCCGGCACCCGCTGCGGTGTGCGCGAGCCCGCGACGACGCCCTCCCGCCCGGCGAGCCGCTCCAGTACGAGCGCGCCCAGGCCTCCGTTGACTCCGGTGACGAGCAGCATGGGGTTCCTCCAGGGATGGTCGGTCGAGCAGATGATCGTTCGTCGGCTTCGCGACCATCCTCGGTAGCCTGGGCGTCCGGCGTAAGGAGGCACTTCCATGTCAGCAGGGCACACCGCGGTAACCACCCCCCGCCCGGTGGTCTGGTGCGAGGAGGGAGTGGACTGCGGGATCCGCGACCTGCTGGACCGCCTGGGCGACAAGTGGTCCGTCCTCACCGTCGTCGAACTCGCCCAGGGCGTACGGCGGTTCCGCGAGCTGCAGCGCGCACTGCCGGGCATCTCGCAGCGGATGCTCACCCTGACCGTGCGCCGCCTGGAACGGGACGGCATGGTCTCGCGGACCGTCCACCCGACCGTCCCGCCGCAGGTGGAGTACGAGCTGACGCCGCTCGGCCACAGCCTGACCCACCTGGTGCGGGCGATGACGGACTGGTCGTACGACCACCACGACGCGATCGTCGACTCCCGGCGGCGGTGGGACGGGGCCAACCCGGGCTCCGGGATCCGCTGACCCCGTCCGGTGCCCCCGGCACGCCGGGCCCGGCTACCGCTCGTACGCCATCTCCGGGAAGCGCGCCGAGGGCCCGTCCAGCAGGTGGTCGTCCTGGCCGCGCAGCCAGCGGTCGAAGAAGGACGCGACGTAGCTGCGGGTGGCGAGTTCGGCCCGGCCGGGGCGGATGTCGCCGACGTCCTTGCGCAGCTGGTCGGCGCCGAGCACGCCCTGCCGGGCGAGCTGCGGCAGCAGCGGCTGGGCGTCGGTGTACGAGCCGTGCCGGGAGCCGGTGAGGGTGACGTCGGCGTGCCAGCCGGTGCTGTGCCGCCACAGGGCGTTCCAGCCGGGCTGGTCGCGGTAGCCGCCGGAGTCCTCGCTGCCGGTGCCCATCAGCAGGAACGGCCGGTCGAGGCCGTCCTCGGCGACGCTGGACAGGAAGACGCCGGTGTGGCCGTCGGGGCCGGGGAAGTGCAGCTGGCCGTCCATGTTGATCCCGGCCGCGATCCGCGGGTCGTCGTGCATGGTCTGGAGCGCGGTGAAGCCGCCCGCCGACTGGCCGACCATGCCGATCCGGCCGAGGTCGAGGGCCCCGACGACCCCGGCGGGCAGGCCAGTCCGCTCGCCGAGCGCGGCGAGCTGGTCCAGCACGAAGCGGGTGTCGGCCACCCGGGCGTCGATCGCCTTGCGGAGCACCGCGCCGACGTCCAGGCCGGGCTGCCCGCGCAGGCCGGGGAACACCGAGGGGGCCAGGTCGCCGTCGGGGAAGGCGACTTCGGAGGCCTCGTAGGTGTGGTCGACGGTGACCACCAGGTAGCCGCGCGAGGCGAGGTCCTCGACCAGCGCCGTCCCCCAGGTGCGCGGATCGCCGAGGCCGGGCGAGTACAGCACCACCGGGCGCGGGCCGCCGGGCAGCGCGGGGGCGTCCCGGCGGGCGTGGGTGCGGATGGCCGACCAGTCGGTGCGGCCGGGCGTGGTGCCGTAGTTGAGCAGGCCGACGCCGTCCGGGCCGTCGAAGTGCCGCCCGGCGGCGGGCTCCATGTACGGGGCCCGGTCGTCGCCGGCGGCCGGCCGGGAGGTCGGGTACCAGAGGCTGATCATCAGCTCGCGCCGCTGCCCGGGGTGCCAGGGGTCCTCCCGTGCGGTGTCGGTGAGGTGCACGGCGGTGGTCCCGATCGGGTACGGCCCGCTGGGCTCCGGCAGCCAGGCCCGGGCCTGCCGCCCGGGGCTCGTCTCCCCCGGCGGCGGCAGGACCGCTCCCGCGGCCGTACCGATCGTGCCCACCGCCGCTGCCGCCGCCAGCACCGCCGCCGCCACCACCCGTCCCGGAATTCCCATGGTGTCCCTCCGTGTTCCGATCGATCGAACACGCAGGACACTACGGTCGGGAACGGGCCGCCGCCGTCATACCTGGGGGCCAACCGGCCCCGGAATACCCGGGTATCACACCCCTACGGGTCAGCGCCGGTACTGCCGCAGTTCCCTCCGGGCCAGCGAGCGCTTGTGCACCTCGTCCGGGCCGTCGGCCAGTCGCAGGGTGCGGTTGCCGGCCCAGAGCTGGGCGAGCGGGGTGTCCTGGCTGACGCCCGCCGCGCCGTGCGCCTGGACGGCCTTGTCCAGGATCCACTCGACGGTGCGCGGGGTGGCGATCTTGATCGCCTGGATCTCGGTGTGCGCCCCCCGGTTGCCGACGGTGTCCATCAGCCAGGCGGTCTTCAGCACCAGCAGCCGCAGCTGCTCGATCCGCACCCGGGACTCGGCGATCCAGTCCTGCACCACGCCCTGCTCGGCCAGCGGCTTCCCGAAGGCCACCCGCTCGTTGGCCCGACGGCACATCAGCTCCAGTGCCCGCTCGGCGATGCCGATGGCCCGCATGCAGTGGTGGATCCGGCCGGGGCCGAGCCGGGCCTGGGCGATGGCGAAGCCCGTACCCTCCTCGCCGATCAGGTTCCCCACCGGGACGCGGACGTCCTCGAACAGCACCTCGGCGTGGCCGCCGTGGTCGGCGTCGTCGTAGCCGAACACCGTCATGCCGCGCCGGACGGTCACGCCTGGGGTGTCGCGCGGGACGAGCAGCATGCTCTGCCGGCGGTGCGGCTCGGCGGCCGGATCGGTCTTGCCCATCACGACGAGGATCCGGCAGTCGGGGTTCATCGCCCCGGTGATGTACCACTTGCGGCCGTTGACCACGTACGCGTCGCCGTCCCGCTCGATCCGGGTGGCGATGTTGGTGGCGTCCGAGGACGCGACCTCGGGCTCGGTCATCGCGAAGGCCGAGCGGATCCGGCCGTCGAGGAGGGGGCGCAGCCAGCGCTCGCGCTGCTCGGCGCTGCCGAACTGGGCGAGCAGCTCCATGTTGCCGGTGTCGGGCGCCGCGCAGTTGAGCGCGGGCGGGGCCAACTGGATGCTGCGGCCGGTGATTTCGGCGAGCGGGGCGTACTGGAGGTTGGTGAGGCCTGCGCCGAGCTCACCCGGCAGGAAGAGGTTCCAGAGCTTCTGCTTGCGGGCCGCGGCCTGGAGGTCGGCGACGACGGGGGGGACGGCCCAGCGGTCGCGGGCCGGGTCGGCGAGCTGGGCGGCGAGGACGGGCTCGGCGGGGTACACGTGCTCGTCCATGAAGGCGAGCAGCTGCTCGCGGAGTTCTTCCGTCCGGGCGTCGTAGGCGAAGTCCATCGGTTCTCAGCTCTCCTTGAGGGTGCTCAGGCCGTGCCGGGCGAGGATCGGGGCCATCTCGCCGGCGCGCTCGAAGCCGGCGCCCAGGGTGCGGCCCTGCCGGAAGCGGTAGTGGATGCCCTCGGCGACGGCGGCGAGCTTGAACGAGGCGAAGGCGACGTACCAGTCGAGGTCCTCGGCCCGGCGGCCGGTCGCGTCGGCGTAGCGGGAGACGATCTCGTCGGCCTTCGGGAAGCCGGGGGCGGTCATGGCGGAGGGGATGATGCCGCCGCCGACGCCCGCGAGTTCGGTGTACATCACCAGCAGGCCGATGTCGGTGAGCGGGTCGCCGAGGGTGGACATCTCCCAGTCCAGGACGGCCGTGATGGTGTCGGCGTCGTCGACCAGGACGTTGTCGAGGCGGTAGTCGCCGTGCACGAGCGCGGGCGCGGGCGAGGCCGGCAGGCGCTCGGCGAGCCCGGCGTGCAGGCGGTCGAGCTCGGGCAGGTCGCGGCTGCGGGAGGCGGCCAGCTGCTTGGACCAGCGGCGCAGCTGGCGTTCCAGGTAGCCCTCGGGCCGGCCGAAGTCGGCGAGGCCGACGGCGGCGGGGTCGATCCGGTGCAAGGTGGCGAGGGTGTCGACCAGCCGCTGCCCGAGCGCGTGCACCCGCCGCTCGCCGAGGGCGGCGAGCGGGGCGACGTCCCGGTGGGCGGTGCCGGGGACGTACTCCATCAGGTACCAGGGGGCGCCGAGGGTCTCGTCGTCCGGGTCGAGCAGGAGCGTCCGGGGCACGGGCACCCCGGTGTCGCGCAGCGCCGTCATCACCCGGTACTCACGGCCCATGTCGTGGGCGGTGGCGAGGACGTGCCCGAGCGGCGGGCGCCGCAGGACCCAGCGGGAGGCGCCGTCGCCCAGGACGTACGTCAGGTTCGAGCGGCCCCCTTCGACGAGGTCGGCCCGCAGCGGCCCCTGGAGGAGGCCGGGCAGCTCGCGCTCCAGCCGGGACCGGAGACGGGCCAGGTCCAGTCCGGGCGGGTCGACGGGGGTCTCGGCCATCGGGCGGCTCCTCGGGGTGGATCCTCATTGACTAAGCGCTTGCTTAGCATTCAGCCCGAGGATGTCCCCTGTCAATGGCGGGAAGCC
>NZ_JBHVEU010000559.1:0-5088 GCF_042802075.1 Kitasatospora sp. NPDC057518 | reverse complement strand
GCCCCCGGCCCCCCCCCGCCGCGCGCGCCCCGGCGGCGGCGCCCCCCCCCCCCGCGCCCGTGCCCTCGGGGTGTCGGCCGGGAGGGAGGGCTGCCGCGTTGCGCGGGCCGTTAGTGCGGCGACGGGGAGGCCGTTGCCGTGCCCGTCGGATGTGGCGAGGAGCTCGTCGCTGTGCCCGAGGGGGACGGGGTGCTCGTCGGTGGGTCGGAGGGCGACGGGGACGCGGTGGGTGCCGCCGTGGGCGAGGTGGTGGTGGAACCGCTGGGCGCCGGTGTCGCCGGAGTCGAGGAGGGTGTCGACGACGGTGACGGATCGGCCGGGGAGGAGGCGGAGCCGCCACGGTTGTGCGGCCCGCCCTCCAGGGTGACCACCGCCTGGGAGGGCGGCAGCGCGATCCGGGCGGTCCAGTGGGTCGTCGGCGCCTGGTCCTCGTCCACGGTGACGATCACGGTGATCCGTTGGCCGGGCGCCAGGGTGCCGGCGTCGCGGCTGAGCCGGAGCCAGCCGGCGTCCGTCACCGCGTGCCAACGGATCTCCGTGGCGCCGGAGTTGGTGAGGGTGAGGATGGTCCGGCTGCCGTACTCGCCGGCCTCGACGGTGAGCAGCCCGGCCGGGGCCGGCTCGCCGGTGCCCGTCGTGGAGGCCTGGTCGGCAGCCGGGGCCGGTGCGGCGACCAGGGTCGGGCTGCTGAGCGGGGTCGCGCCGTGGGCCGGGACCGGGATGGCCGCGCCCTGGAAGGTGAGCCGCGGAAAACCGGGAGGCAACGTTTCTGCATCGCTTCCGCGGGCACCGCCCGCGACCATCCCGGGCCCGGCTCCCGCCAGCTCCATCCCGGGCATGCCGGGCGCACCCGCCCCAGCCGGGCCGTCCACCGCGGGCCGGGGCCGCTGCCCGGTCGGCTGCCCGGCCGCGTCCACCCGTACCGCCGACACCGAGGCCGCCGACCCCGACCCGACACCGCCCCGGTGCCCGGCCCAGAGCGCGATCACCGGCGCCGCCAGTACGGCCGCCAGCACACCGGTGGTCACCACCCGCCGACGCACCGCCAACCCGCGCCCCGCGTCCGGCGCCCGGTGCCGGGGGAAGCCGCTCTGGTCGAACCGCAGCCCCGGCTCCGCGCCCCGAGCACCCGCTACCCGAGGACCCACAGCCCGAGCAGCCGCCGCCGGAGCGGCCGCCCCGCCGGTGACCGCGACGTCCCCGAGGAGGTCCGCCGGAGCCCGCAGCAGCGCCAACCCGGACAGCCCCGCCGCCCCCGCCGTACCCTCCGCCGCCTCGCCCGCGGCCACCCGTTCCGCCGTCCCCCGGCAGGTCGGGCAGTCCACCACGTGCTGCACCAGCTCCCGGCGCAGCGCCGGACCGAGTACCCAGTCCCGCCAGGACTCCGCCCCGGCCCCGCCGAGCCGGTCCAGTTCCGGGCAGCTGCCCACGCCGAGCACCAGCAGCGCCGCCCTGGTCCGGGCGACCTCGGCCTCGGCCCCGGCCAGCAGCGCGCGGGTCCGTTCGAACGGCTGGCCCAGTACGGCCGCCACCTCCAGCGGGGTCAGCCGGTGCCGGACGGAGAGTTCCAGCGCCTCGCGCTGTTCCGGGTCGGTGCCGGCGGCCTCGGGCCAGGCGAGCGAGGAGAGCTCGCGCCGCCGTCGGGCCGCCTCGGCCTCACCGGGCTCGGCCGGGGCGGTCCGCCCGGCCTCGGCACCGGTCGGACCCGGGGCGTCGCCGGCGAGCCGGCGCAGACAGCAGTACCGGGCGAGGGAGAACAGCCAGGCGCGCAGCAGCCCGGGCTCGGCCAGCCGGGCGCCGTGCCGCCGCGCCAGCTCGCGGACCTCGCGCAGGGCGTCGGCGGCCGCGTCATGCTCGCAGAGCACCGAGAGGCAGTAGGTGAACAGGCCGTCCACCTGCCGGTCGTACGCCGCGAGCACGGCGGGGGTCCGCACCCCGGCCGACCCGGCGGACCCGCCGGACCCGCCAGACCCGGCAGGTCTACCCGACCTGCCCGGCCTGACCGATCGGGTCGACCGGGTAGGCCCGTCCGGCCCCACAGTTCTCGTCGTCACCCGTCCGACGGTAGAGAACGCGGACGGCTGACCCCGGCCATTCGCCGCGTATGTACTTCTTTCGGGTAACAACATCGCCCATCTGTGTGGACGCGCGGCCGGCCCGCCCGCGGACCCTGGTCGCCGGCCCCGACCCGGCCCCGCCTGCGGACCGCCGTTGTCGGACCCGGACGCTACGGTGGGCGGCATGCCTCCGCGTTCCAAGACCACCGCCAAGCCCCGCCCGGCGTACCGCTGCACCGAGTGCGGCAACCAGCTGCCCAAGTGGGTCGGCCGCTGCCCGGAGTGCAACGCCTGGGGCACGGTCGAGGAGTACGGCGCGGTACCGATCCGCACCACGGCCGCCGGCCCGGTCAGCGCGCCCGCCCGCCCGATCGCCCAGGTGGACGGCCAGGTCGCGACGGCCCGTTCGACGGGCGTGCCGGAGCTGGACCGGGTGCTCGGCGGCGGCCTGGTGCCCGGCGCGGTGGTGCTGCTGGCCGGCGAGCCCGGCGTCGGCAAGTCCACCCTGCTGCTGGACGTCGCCGCCAAGGCGGCCACCGCGCAGCACCGCACGCTCTACGTCACCGGCGAGGAGTCGGCCGGCCAGGTCCGGCTGCGCGCGGACCGGATCAACGCCCTCTCCGAGCACCTCTACCTTGCCGCCGAGCAGGATCTCGGCGCGGTGCTCGGGCACATCGAGGCGGTCAACCCCGGCCTGCTGATCCTGGACTCGGTGCAGACCATCGCCTCCGCCGAGCTGGACGGCGCCCCCGGCGGCCCGGCCCAGGTCCGCGAGGTGGCGGGCGCGCTGATCCGGGCGTCCAAGGAGCGCGGCATGGCCACCCTGCTGGTCGGCCACGTCACCAAGGACGGCCAGATCGCCGGTCCGCGCCTGCTGGAGCACCTGGTGGACGTGGTGCTGAGCTTCGAGGGCGACCGGCACGCCCGGCTGCGGCTGATCCGCGGGGTCAAGAACCGCTACGGCGCCACCGACGAGGTCGGTTGCTTCGAGCTGCACGACGAGGGCATCGTCGGCCTGGCCGACCCGTCCGGCCTCTTCCTGACCAGGCGTGACAAGCCCGTCCCGGGCACCTGCCTCACCGTCACCCTGGAGGGCAAGCGCCCGCTGGTGGCCGAGGTGCAGGCACTGATGGTGGATTCGCAGATCCCCTCCCCGCGGCGCACCACCTCGGGTCTGGAGTCCCCCCGGATCGCGATGATCCTGGCCGTGGTCGAGCGGCACGGCGGGGTGAAGCTCGGCAAGCAGGACATCTACACCGCGACGGTCGGCGGGGTGAAGCTGACCGAGCCCTCCGCGGACCTCGCGGTGGCGCTCGCGGTGGCCAGCTCCTCCACCGACACCCCGCTGCCCAGCAACCTGGTGGCGATCGGCGAGGTCGGCCTGGCGGGCGAGGTACGGCGGGTGACGGGTGTGCAGCGGCGGCTCGCCGAGGCGCACCGGCTGGGCTTCACCCACGCCCTGGTCCCGCCGGACCCGGGCAAGGTGCCGCCGGGCATGAAGGTGGTCGAGGTGGCCGACATCGGCGAGGCGCTGCGGGCCATCCCGGGCCGCCGCCGTTCGGCCGCCAAGCCGCGCACCGAGCCGCGCGGTGAGGCACCGTCGGCGCCGCCGTCCCCGCGCTCCGCCCGGGCCGCGGACCGCCCGGCGGCGTACCCCGAGGAGCTGATGGACGGCTGGGAGCCGCTCGACTCCGACGAACTGCGCTGACCCAAGCCCTGCCGAGGCCACACACAGTTAGACTTTCCCCAGTCTCATTGGCCAGAAGGCAGTACCGAGCGGTACTGAGCGACAGAGCAACAGACCGCGGACCGGCGCACGGCGTGAGGCGCGCGGCACGGGTCGACCGGAGGAGTCACGTGGCAGCCAGCGACCGGGGGGCGGACAAGGCCTCCCGCGAGGAGGCCCTGCTGCGGGCCTCCCTCACCGCCATCGCGCCCGGTACCGCGCTTCGTGACGGCCTGGAGCGGGTCCTGCGGGCCAACACCGGCGGTCTGATCGTGCTGGGCTTCGACCGGACCGTCGAGTCCCTGTGCACCGGCGGCTTCGTCCTGGACGTCGAGTTCAGCGCCACCCGGCTGCGCGAGCTGTGCAAGCTGGACGGCGCGGTGGTGCTCGACAAGGACATCACCAAGATCGTCCGGGCCGGCGTGCACCTGATGCCGGACTCGACCATCCCGACCGACGAGACCGGCACCCGCCACCGCACCGCCGAGCGGGTCAACCGGCAGACGGGCTACCCGGTGGTCGCGGTCTCGCACTCGATGCGGCTGATCGCGATGTACGTCAACGGCACCCGCCGGGTGCTGGAGGACTCCACCACCGTCCTGTCCCGCGCCAACCAGGCGCTGGCCACCCTGGAGCGCTACAAGCTGCGCCTGGACGAGGTGGCCGGAACGCTCTCCGCGCTGGAGATCGAGGACCTGGTGACGGTCCGGGACGTCACCGCCGTGGCCCAGCGCCTGGAGATGGTCCGGCTGATCGCCACCGAGATCGCCGGCTACGTGCTGGAGCTCGGCATCGACGGCCGACTGCTCTCGCTCCAGCTGGACGAGCTGATCGCGGGCGTGGAGCCGGAGCGCGAGCTGGTCGCCCGGGACTACTTCCCGGAGCGGGCCGCCAAGAAGGGCCGGACGGTCACCGAGGTGCTGGCCGACCTGGAGGCGCTCACCCACGCCGAGCTGCTGGACCTCCAGACCGTCGCCAAGGCGCTCGGCTACTCGGGCTCGCCGGAGTCGCTGGACTCGGCCGTCTCGCCGCGCGGCTACCGCCTGCTGGCGAAGATCCCGCGCCTGCCCAACACGGTCATAGAGCGCCTGGTCGAGCACTTCGGCGGCCTCCAGAAGCTGCTCGCCGCGAGCATCGACGACCTGCAGACCGTCGAGGGCGTCGGCGAGACCCGTGCCCGCTCGGTCCGCGAGGGCCTGTCCCGCCTTGCCGAATCGTCC
Organism: Kitasatospora sp. NPDC057518; assembly: GCF_042802075.1. NCBI lineage: Bacteria > Bacillati > Actinomycetota > Actinomycetes > Kitasatosporales > Streptomycetaceae > Kitasatospora > Kitasatospora sp. NPDC057518. The sequence goes on along the minus strand of NZ_JBHVEU010000559.1, from coordinate 85 downwards.
ATCCTGGAGCGCTACGTCTGACCGGACGCGCCACCGTACGGACACCCGAACACCGCGACGGCCCCCGGGGGAACCTCCCCGGGGG
>NZ_JBHVEU010000558.1:0-5093 GCF_042802075.1 Kitasatospora sp. NPDC057518 | reverse complement strand
GGCCCGGGCTGTCCGGGCCGTTCGGCACCGAGCCACGGGGCACCGCCCTTCGCGCGCCTGCGCCGGGTGGGCGGCGCAGCGGTGCGATCGGCGGTGCCCGGGGACCGGGTCAGGCCTTCCAGGCGCCCCAGTAGACGTCGGCGTTGTTGCCGGAGCCGCTGTCGCGGGTCGTGCGGAACATGCCCTGGGTGGTGCCGTTGTCGTCGTAGCCGTTGGAGCCGGTGTAGGGGTTGTTCCAGTGCAGCCTGACGGCCGCGCCGTTGCGCCAGCCCTCCTCGCAGTTGGACGCCTGGAACGTCACCGAGCCCTCGGTGCCGGTCATGAAGCCGTTGCTCTCCGACTGGAAGACGGCGTCCCCGGTGTTGCCCAGCCACTGCGGCGGCTCCTGGCCCTGGGTCCAGATGCCGTGGGACAGCGAGTAGTCGGTCCGGTTGAGCGTGCAGCCGGTGCCGTTGTGCAGGTGGACCGTGGTGCTGCGGGCGGCCGAGAGGGCGGCCTGGGCGGGGGCCGGGGCGGCCTGGGCGGTGCCGGTGGCGATGGTGCCGAGCCCGATGGCGGTCACCGCGGCCAGCGCGGCGGTACGTGCGGAGATACGCATGGTCTCCCTCGATTCCGTGGGTCGTGGATGGGTTGCGCGGGCTGTGTTCCGCGCCGTGGTGAACGATCCGGCCGGCCGGTCAACGAACGGTGGACGGCGCGGTGAACGCCGTGACATGTGCGGTTCATCGTTTGTCGACGCACATGGTGTTCGCGCACCCGGGAGGCCCCGCGCCCGCCTGGCCGCAGCACGCGGGGCGGGGCAGGGCGGCCCGGCCCGGCCCGGTAGTTGACGACGGCGCTCGCGTGCGGCCAGGAACTCGCAGCGGTCGGCGGCTCAGGAGGGCACAGCGTCGTCGGGCAGCGCGTCGACGACCGCCGCGACGGCCGCCTCCGCGCCGTCGACGTCCTGCAGCCGCCCGTCGTCGAACCGCACCCGGTAGCGGCCGTCGCCGAGTGGCGCGACCCTTGGCAGGTCGTAGGAGATCGGCGGCGCCGCCCGGCGGCTGAAGGTGAGCCAGTACATGCTCCGGCCCGGCGACAGGGCCCGCAGGCGTGGCTGCGCGTGGGCCGCCTCGACGAGTTCCCGCAGGCCGGTTTCGTGTCGGCGCTCGTGCGTGGCGGACTCGCGCAGTCGGCGCCATCGGACCGGCACGGCGTCGCCCCGTTCGTGGGCCTCGGCCAGTTCCCAGGTCCGCAGGAAGGGCGACCGCGCGAGGAGTTCGGCGAGGCGGGCCCCCGCCTGCCAGGTGGCCACCGCCCCGGCGGCCTCGGCGAGGTCGCCGGTGCTGCCGGTGGCCAGGTGGACTCCGCCCGCCCAGCAGCTGACGTCGAAGCTGCGCTCCCTCGCCGTCATCCCGACCCGTGTCGACCGGTCCCCGGCGCTCACCCGGGCCGCCGTCCGGCGCCGGCCCGGCTCGGCGGCCGGCTCGCCCCCGAGCCGGAGCCCCGCCCGATCGGCTTGTGCCCGAAGGGCGTTCAGCAGCGACCCGGCCCGCGCCACGTCGGGGTAGTGGGCCGCGTAGGGGCGCAGGGCGTCATCCTCGTCCGCTGCCGGGACGGGGGTCTGTTCGGGCATGCGGTCGAGTCTGCCAGGCCTCGGCGCCGCTTTCCGGTGCTCACGGACGAGTGAACGGACAGCCGCGAGTGGTCGTGCGGTTCGGCGGCAGCGTGTACATCGCCTGACCGTACCGCCCCAAAGGCCCCACTCACGCGGGGTCTGAAATGCCCTCGCCGCGGTCGCCCGGCAGGCCGAACAGCGGCAGGCAGGGCGCCAGTCCGTCGACGGTGACGGGGACCTCGCGCCGCGCCTGCCAGCGCTCCCGGGTGAGCCTCAGCCGCCGCTCCGTCACGCCGCGCCCGCGGACCAGGTGGCGGTCGACGCCGTCGGGTTCGTAGCCGTGCTTGCGCGACACGGCGTACGAGGAGGGGTTGTCCTCGAAGGCGCCCGACACCGCCTCCGTCGCGCCCAGGCCCGCGAAGGCCAGGTGCAGGACGGCGGCGCGCATCTCGGTGCCGATGCCCTGCCGCTGGTGCCGCGCGCCGAGCCAGGAGCCGGTGGAGGCCTGCCGCAGGACGGCGAAGTCGCGGGCGGCGACGGTCTGCAGGCCGACGACCCGGCCGTTCTCGAAGACGGCCAGGTTCAGCGCCCAGTCGTCCGGGGACCAGTTGCCCAGGCGCAGCCAGTGGTGCTGGACCACGGAGCGGGCGCGCTGGGCCGGGGGGAGGTCGGTCCACGGGACGATGAAGGGCATCCGGTCCGGTTCGTGGACGCCTTGGGCGGCGAGGTCGGCCAGGGCGGCGAGTTCGTCGTCGGCGGGCAGGCGCAGTTCGAGGCGGGGGGTGCGCAGGCGCAGGCCCAGCAGCGGCCAGTGGTCGGTCAGCATGCGCCATTGTCGGGGGCGGTGGCGGCCGCGGTCATCCGGATTTCCGCGCTCCGGCCTCCGGGCTTCCCGGCCCTGCTCCGGCGCGCCGCGCGCAGTGGGAAGTCGGCCGGGCCGACTTCCCACTCCCGACCGCTCCCCGCCCGCTCGTCCGCCCTACTCGACGACCTCGGCCTTCACCAGGACCACGTCCTCCTTGGGGACGTCCTGGTGGCCGGCCCTGGAGCCCGTGGCGACGGCCCTGATGGCGTCCACGACGCCCTGGCCCTCGACCACCTCGCCGAAGACGGCGTAGCCCCAGCCCTGGGGGTTCTTGCCGCTGTGGTTGAGGAAGTCGTTGTCGGCGACGTTGATGAAGAACTGGGCGGTGGCCGAGTGCGGGTCCCCCGTGCGGGCCATCGCCACCGAGTACTTGACGTTCTTCAGGCCGTTGTCGGCCTCGTTCTCGATGGGCGCGCGGGTCTCCTTCCGCTTCAGTCCGGGCTCCATCCCGCCGCCCTGGACCATGAAGTTGTCGATGACCCGGTGGAAGACCGTCCCGTCGTAGAAGCCGTCCGTGACGTACCGGAGGAAGTTCTCCACCGTCGCCGGGGCCTTCTCCGCGTCGAGGCGCAGGACGATGTCGCCGTGGTTGGTACTCAGTTTGACCTTCGACATGATGACCTCACTGTCTGCATGGTGGCGGCTACGAGAACGCTCACCGCGCATTGTGGCAGGAGGGGCGGCCGGGGCTGCTGAGGTTCCCGTCGTGGCGCCGGGACGCGGGAAGTCGGCCGGGCCGACTTCCCGCTCCGGGGACTTGCGGGAGAACGGCCCCCGCCCGCACTGTGAGTGGGCGATCGGCTACGTCCCGTCAGGAAGTGCGCGATGTCCCCTCTCTCCCTTGTCCGCGGCCGCGTGACGGCCGTGGTGTGCGTGCCGCTCCTCGCCCTCGCGGCCCTGATCGCGCTCTGCGCCCCGGCACAGGCAGCCCCGGCACAGGCGACCCCGACGCGGGCGACCCCGACGCAGGCGACCCCCGCGCAGGCGAGCGCGAACCGGGCCGCGCCCGGCCCGGTGGCGGCGCAGGGCCGCCGGGCCCTGGTCAACTTCGGCACCGTGAAGTGGTTCAACGCCGAGAAGGGGTTCGGCTTCATCACGCCGGACGTCCCCGGCCCGGACGTCTTCGTCCACTACTCGAGCATCGTCGGGGGCGGGTTCCGGAGCCTGACGGAGGGCGAGCGGGTGGAGTACCAGGTGGAGCAGGGGCCCAAGGGGCCGCAGGCCGTCGACGTCATCCCGCTCTGAGCACGAAACCCGCCACGCCGCCCGCCCGGGGCCTCAGTTGGCGAGGCTGAAGTCGCCGCCCACCGGTGCGGCGATCTTGTCGATGCCGGTGAGCGCGGTGAGGGTGGGCACCGGGGTGCTGCTGTCGGTGGTGGTGCCGTCGCCGAGCTGGCCGGAGCCGTTGCTGCCCCAGGAGTGCACGGTGCTGGTGCCCGACAGCGCCACGGTGTGCTCCCGGCCGGCGGCCACCAGGCGGACGTCCGTCAGGCCGGGGACGGTGACGGGCAGGACGCGGAAGACGGTGGTGCCGTCGCCGAGCTGGCCGGCGGTGTTCTGGCCCCAGGCCTTGAGGCGGCTGTCGTCGTCGACCACGGCCATGCTGTGGTTGCAGCCGGCCGCGATCTGCGAGACGCCGCCCGACCAGGTCGGCCGGGTGGCGACCGGGGTGAAGCGGTTGATGGTGGTGTTGTCGCCGAGCTGGCCGGTGGCGTTGTAGCCCCAGGCCTTCACCGAGGCGCCGGCGCCCGGCTTGCCGACCAGGACGAGGTTGTGGCCGGCCCCGGCGGCGATCCGGCTCACGCCGGTCAGGCCGCTGACCGGCGCCGGGAGGCCGCGGCTCGCCGAAGTCCCGTCGCCCAGCTGGCCGTTGCCGTTGTAGCCCCAGGCCCACACGGTGCCGTCCTCGCGCAGCGCCAGGCTGTGGTGGAGGCCGGCGGCGATGGCGACGACCTTGTGCAGGCCCTCGACCCGGACCGGGACGCCGCTGTCGGAGTTCGTCCCGTTGCCGAGCTGGCCGTGGGTGTTCTGCCCCCAGGCCACCACGGTGCCGTCGGCGAGCAGGGCGAGGCTGTGCGCGCCGCCGGCCGCGATGTCGGTGGCGTCGGAGACGTCGACCACCTGGCCGGGAGCGTTGTGGCTGAACACGGTGCCGTCGCCGAGCTGGCCCGAGCCGTTGACGCCCCAGGACTGCACCGTACGGTCCGTCAGCAGGGCCAGCCCGTACCCGAGGCTCGCACCGGCGCCGCCGGCGGCGATCTTCACCACCTCGGCGCTGGTGAGCCCGAGGACGGTGGTGGCCGTGGTGCGGAGGTCGGCCCAGGTGCCGTCCCCGAGCTGGCCGGAGCGGTTGTTGCCCCAGGACTTCAGGCGCTTCTCTGCCATGCGACGATGCCTCTTAACTGATGTGACAATAAGTCAAATCGTCGACACGTCAGGACGGTTGACGAGTCCGCGATCATGGCCCGACGCTACCCACGCGCCCGCCGCCCGCACCGGAAGCCGCCACGCGGCCACCCGAACGGGTGATGGACCCCCGTACCCGGGCACCGGCCGCGACCCCGCACGCATTCCACACACCCCTGCCGTTGTGTATACGGCCCGTCACCCCTAGTGTCGGCGGTCTCCGCG
>NZ_JBHVEU010000557.1:0-5096 GCF_042802075.1 Kitasatospora sp. NPDC057518 | reverse complement strand
GCCCCCGGCCACCGGCCGGGGGCTTCTCCGTTTCCCCGGCGTGCCCGGCGAGTGATTCGAACACAGGCCACGGGTGGGTGGCCGCGTCCCGGAGGCCGGTGTCCGCCGAATGGGCCTGGAGGTGCCATTCCCGCGTCCGTTCGGGTGGCGCCGATTGCCGCCTAATGGATGAAATGCAGCCGTTTCGGGTACATCCCGTCCTGCCGCCCGGATGACCGCCGAACGGGTGGGATACGGCCAAAAGCACCGGTGTCGCAGTATGACCGGCCCAGGATCGTGATTCCTTTTTGTCGGATCTTGTGCAGACTGCCCACCCCCCGGCAGCCGACCGCGAAGGAGAGCCGGATGAGCCGACAGTTTCCCCGTACGGCTGTCGCCCTGGCCGTCCTCGCGAGCGGGCTGCTGACCGCGTGGAACGTCCCGCTCGCGGCGGCCCGGCAGTTCCCCGACACCCGGTCCGCCGAACACCGGGCGGTGCTGCCCTCCGGGCTCCCGGCCCGGGTCGACCTCGACGCCGCCCCGCAGGAGTACGGCACCGCCACGCACGTGGCCTCCGACCTCCTCCTGGGCGCCGGCGCGACCGCCCCGGAGCGCACCGGCCGCAGCGGCGCCGACGTGTCGATCGCCTTCCCCTTCCCCACCGAGGCGGCGATCGGCCGCTACTACCGGCTCACCGTCCCGGTCGCGGTCGGCGACCGGCCCGCCACCCTGGCCGGCTGGATCGACTTCGGCCGCACCGGCCGGTTCGACCCCGCCCAGCGGGTGCAGACCGAGATCCCGGTCGGCGCCGCCACCGCGACCCTGGAGTGGACCGTCCCGCCCGGCGCGGCCTCGGGTGGGACCTGGGCCCGGCTGCGGATCGGCCGCGACGCCGGACAGCTCGTCTCCTCCGGCGGCTTCGCCGACTCCGGACAGGCCGCCGACCAGCGGATCGAGCTGACCGTCGGCGCCGCCCGGCCGGAGATCGCCGAGCCGGTCGCCGGTGCCGTCCTCGCCGACGCCCGCCCGCAGGTCAGCGGTCACGGCGCGGTCGCCGGCGCCACGGTGGAGGTCCGGGAGGGCGACACCGTCCTCTGCCGGACCGAGGTCGGGAGCGGCGGTGACTGGTCCTGCCGCCCCGGCACGGAGCTGGCCGTCGGTCCGCACGCCCTCACCCCGGTGGAGACCACCGGCGGCGGCGTGGTGCTGCGCGGCGATCCGGTCACGGTCGACGTGAAGACCGTGCCGCCGGGCGCTCCCACGCTCACCGTCCCCGCGTACACCAACGACCCGGGGCTCCGGCTCACCGGCACCGGCGAGGCGGGCAGCACCGTCTCGGTCCTCGACGAGGGCTCCAGCGACGAACTGTGCATCACGGGGGTGCCGGCGGGCGGCGCGTGGTCCTGCCTGCCGGTCGAGGACCTGACGGACGGGAAGCACCTGCTCACCCCGGTCGCGGTCGACCGGGCGGGCAACCGGACGGCCGGGCTGCCGGTCCCGCTGGTCGTCTCCACCGCCCTGCCGGGCCGGCCGGTGCTCACCTCGCCGGCCCCGGGGGAGACCGTGCGGGTCAGCCGGCCGAAGCTGGCCGGCCGGGCGGATCCGGGCACGGACGTGCTGGTCACGACGGGGGCCGACGCGGGCGCGGAGCCGGAACGGCGGACGGTGCTCTGCGGGGCGACGACGGCGTTCGATGGGAGCTGGAGCTGCACGGCCAACCGGGACCTGGCGGCCGGGGAGCAGTGGCTGACCGTCACGGCGACCGACCGGGCGGGGAACGCGGCCTCGGCGGAGCCGGTGCCGGTACGGGTCGCCACGACGGAGGCGGCGCCCGCTCCGGGGGCGTCGAGCCCGGCGGTGCCGAGTGCGGCGGCGCAGAGTCCGGTACTGCCGAGCCTGGTGCTGCCGAGCGCGGCGGCTCCGAGTGCGACGGCTTCGGCTACGGCTCCGGGGGCGTCGAGCCCGACGGCGGCGGTGTCGGCGTCGAGTTCGGCAGCGAGCCCGGTGGCGTCCGGTGCGGCGGCGGTGCCCTCGGGCCCCGCTAAGCCGAGCCCGAGCGCCCAGGGTGCGGCGGTGGCCTCGCCGACTCCGTCCGTCGTGGCGGCGCCAGCGGAGGTGCCGGTCGCCGTTCCGCCGGTGGGCGCAAGGCCGGTGACGGCGAGTCCGGTGGGCTCCGGTCCGTCGGCGGGCCCGTCGGCGGGGCCGTCGAGGGCGACTCCCGGGCCCGCGAAGACCGTGGCGGCCGCGTCCGCCGCTTCCACCAGGCCCGTCGTCCCGACCCTTTCGACCGCCGAGGCCTTCTCCCCGAGCCTGACGCCGGCCCCCGCTACCGGCCACGGCGCCCCGGCCGCGGCGGTCGTCGCGGTGCGGCCCGGGCCCTCACCGGCCGGAGCCGCCGACCCGGTCGACTCCGCCGGGCCCGCCGGGGACGCGGTTCCGCCGTTGGCGGCGCCGCCGGTGGAGACCGCGCAGGGCGCGTCCGGGCGGTCCGGGGCGACCGGCTGGCGCGGTGGAATCGCCGGATTCCTGCTGGTGCTCACCGGCCTCGGGCTGATCACCCGTCGGGTGTTCGCCCGCAGGCCAGGTGCTCCTCGGCGCTGAACTGCGCCGAACTGTCCCGACCATCAGTTCATGTGCCTGCGCGTCAGGTCGGCTTTGGATGATTCGTCAGTAAATGTCGACACACCTCGGCTCAAATGTCGCATTTGATGACGTATGAACTTAGCCTGACCCTGGCACTGCCCGTCAGATCCGGGCCGCCCGTTGCGCGACACACCGACCCAGAGGATCCGTGCATGGACGTCACCCGCGATTCTTCGCAGCGACCCGACAACCTGCCCAAGGCGCTCCCGCCAGCCCTGCCGGAACGTTCCGCCGTCGGCTCCGGCCCGCTGGCCGGGACCACCGCCGTCAAGACCCTCAAGCCGGGCGGCCCGGCCGACAGCGGTCCGGCGACCACCCCGCTGGCCGTCGTCCCGAGCCCCTCCCACGGCGGCTCGGCGGACCTGCGGGACCCGCTGGAGTCGGCCGCCCCGGAGACCATCGAACTTCCGGACCCCCTGGTGGCCGGGGCCCTGACCGCCACCACCTCCCGGCGCCCGCCGCGCGCCGACCAGGCGCTGCGCGAGCAGCGCGCCACCGCGCTGCCCGGCTGGCTGGCCCTGCTGGCGGTGCTGATCGGCGTGGGCGGCGTGCTGCTCGTGCTGCTGCGTACCGGCGTCATCCCGTACTGGGACGCGCTGCCCGACCTGCGCGGCAGCGCCGCGCGGGAGAGCGGCCGGGTGGAGGTGGACGCGCCGTGGATCGCCGCGGTGGCCGCCGCCGGCCTGCTGGTGGTGTTCACGCTCGCCGGGCTGCTGGCCAACGCGGGCGGCGAGACCCGGGTGCTGACCCGCTGGGGCCGCTACCGGGGCACCGTCCGCCGGACCGGCCTGGTCTGGGTCAACCCGCTGCTGCGCCGCCGCCGGGTGGACGTGCGGCTGCGGCACTGGCGCAGTGAGCCGGTCAAGGTGGTGGACCGCACCGGCACGCCGATCGTGGTCCGGCTGCTGATCGTCTGGCGGGTCAAGGACACCGCGCGGGCGCTGCTCGCGATCGAGGACCACGAGAGCTACCTGCGCGAGCAGGTCCAGGCCGTGCTCACCCGCACCGCGTCCACCCTGCCCTGCGACAGCAACGCCGCGCCCGGCCCCGCGCTGCGCGACGGGCAGTGGTTCGCCGACGAGATGACCAGGGCGCTGGCCGCCGAGGTCGCCCCGGCCGGCCTGGAGGTCTACTCGGTGCAGCCGCTGGCCCTGGACTACGCGCCCGAGGTGGCCGAGTCGATGCGCCGGCGCAGACTGGCCGACCTGGACGCGGGCCTGCGCACGGTGCTGGTGGACGACGCGGTCGAGGCCGCGGCGCTCGCCGTCCGCCGACTGGAGCGGGCCACCGCGCACGAACTGGACGAGGCCGCCCGCAGCGCGCTGATGGAGCAGCTGCTGGTCGCCTTCGTCGCCCCGGCCGGAGTGGCCGCCTCGGTACCGTCCCCGGCCGCCCGTGCCGGGCGGAAGGAAGGACGACCCGCATGAGGATAGCCACCGGCGCGTACGCCGAGTCCGGTATCGGCCCCGACGGCGATCCCGGACTGATCGGCTTCGAGGAGCGCCTCGGCAGCATCCCCGCGCTCGCGGGCTGCGGCTGCCCGAACTGCGTCGTCCGGCCGCGCACCGCCCGCTCCGCGGCGGCGGCCGGCGGCAGCCGAATACACCGGGCCGTGCGGGGCACCTGCCTGGCCACCACCGTGCTGGCGGGCGCCGGCGTCGTCGGCCTGACGGCCGGCGCCGGATCCGCGCACGCCGCGGCCGGGAAGCAGGGCTGGGACGGCTCGAAGTACTGGTTCAAGAACGGCTCCGGCGAGTGGCGTTGGACCAGCCACTACGACGTCTACGCGAGCCGCACCGGGCAGTCCGGCGGCTCCGCCGGCTCCTCCGGTTCCGCCGCCCAGGCCGTCTCCAACGGCTCGGCCTCCTCCGCCGGGATGCGCCAGGGCTGGGACGGCTCGAAGTACTGGTTCAAGAACGGCAGCGGCGAGTGGCGTTGGACCAGCCACTACGACGTCTACGCGAGCCGCACCGGGCAGTCCGGCGGCTCCGCCCGGACCCCCGCGCAGCCCGCGCCCCCCGCGAGCCGTCCGTCGGCGAACCCCGCACCGGCCTCCGGGAACACGGAGTCGGCCATCGACTACGCGCTCGCCCAGCTGGGCAAGCCGTACGTCTGGGGCGGCAACGGCCCGTCCGGCTACGACTGCTCGGGGCTGGTCCAGCAGGCCTACCGGCGCGCGGGGATCAGCCTGCCGCGGGTGGCCGACGACCAGTACGCGGCGACCACGCCGATCAGCGCCGGGCAGCTGCGCCGCGGCGACCTGGTGTTCTGGTCCGACAGCGGCCGGGCCTCGGGGATCCACCACGTGGGGATCTACCTCGGTGGCAACAAGTTCGTAGAGGCTCCCCGGCCGGGCACGACCGTCCGGATCTCGACCCTCAGCCAGGGCTACTACCCCACCCACTTCGGGCGGCCGTGACCGCGCGGCCGTAACGGCGAAGGCCGTACCGGGCCCCGACAGCGCGCCGCTGTCG
>NZ_JBHVEU010000556.1:0-5103 GCF_042802075.1 Kitasatospora sp. NPDC057518 | reverse complement strand
GCCCACCGGGAGGTCAGACCACCCGGCGCATCCAGCCGTGGACGTCCTCGGCGCGCCCGTACTGGATGTCCAGCATGTGCTCGCGGATCGCGAGGGTCTGCTTGCCGGGCGTGCCGGTGCCGATGGTGAACGCGTAGCCCTCGCCCTTGGACTCGCCCTTGAAGCCGACGATCGGGGTGACCACCGCGGCCGTCCCGGCGGCGAACACCTCGGTGACCGTGCCGTCGGCGGCACCGGAGCGCAGCTCGGAGAGGGTGATCGGGCGCTCCACCGGCGTCAGCCCGAACTCGCCCGCCAGGGACAGGATCGAGTCCCTGGTCACCCCGTCGAGGATGTTGCCGAGGGCGGGGGTGACCAGCTCGCCGGCCGAGGTGACCAGGCACAGGTTCATCGTGCCGGACTCCTCCAGGTCCCCCTCGCCGCCGGTGTCGTCCAGGAACAGCACCTGGTCGCAGCCGTTCTTCCGGGACTCGATCTGCGCGGCCAGGCTGGAGGCGTAGTTGCCGCCGCACTTGGCGGCGCCGGTGCCGCCCCGCCCGGCGCGGGTGTAGTTGCTGCTCACCCAGAGCGTGATGCCGGTGACCCCGCCCGCGAAGTACGGACCGGCCGGGCTGGCGATGACCGAGTAGGCGATCTGCTCGGCGGGCCGGACCCCGAGGAAGGCCTCCGAGGCGAACATGAACGGCCGCAGGTAGAGGCTCTTCTCGTCCGGGGAGCTCGGCACCCACGCCTCGTCGGCGCGGACCAGCTCCTCGACGCTGGTGAGGAAGTCCTCCTCCGGCAGCACCGGCAGGGCGAGCCGCTCGGCGGAGCGGGCGAAGCGGCGGGCGTTGAACTCCGGGCGGAACAGCCAGACGCTGCCGTCGGCGTGCCGGTAGGCCTTCAGCCCCTCGAAGATCTCCTGGGCGTAGTGCAGCACGGCGGCGCTCGGGTGCAGCGAGTACGGCGCCAGCGCGGTGACCTTGTGGTCGTGCCAGCCCTCGGCGGGCGTCCAGGTGGCCGAGGCCATGTGGTCGGTGAAGAACTTGCCGAAGCCCGGCGCGGCGAGGATTGTGCGTCGCTCCTCCTCGGAAACGGGACCGGTCGTCCGGGACAGAGGGAAAGCGCGACTCATCGTCAACTCCTCAACACCGCTGTGGATTCTGTGCGAACCGACGCCAACGACCGGCGTCATACCCGTCATGCTAACGGTCGTCAGCCGGACGTGATACGGCGCGGTCCGGTCGGGTCCGGAACCGTCGCCCTCCCCGGAGCCCGCGGCTCCGGAATTCCCGCCTTACCGGTGGCCGTCGTGGAGGTCGCCGACCAGGCCGTCCAGGGTGCCGCGCAGGGCCCCGGAGTTCGCCTGGTCGAACCAGGTGGTGCGCACCCGCTCGTTGCTCCCGCCCGGGGTCTCGTGCTCGGCCGCGAGCCGCTCCAGCGACCGCGTCCCGTCGGCCAGGGAGCGGCCGACGTCCTGGTAGAGGCCGCGGACGAAGCGGTCGGCGTCCGCCGCGGGGATGCCCTGGTCGGTGGCCCAGGAGACGAGCGTGGCGAGGAACGCGTAGTGGGTGGTCTGGGTCGAGGTGACCGCGGACAGGACGTTGAGGGCCGCCTCGTCCGCGACCGGCAGCGCCCCGCCCAACAGCTCGAACAGGGCGTCCGCGTCCGGGTGGGAGGGCTGGACGACGGTGAGGCAGCGGCGCTCCCGGACGGTGGGCAGCGGGATCGCGTGGGTCAGCGCGGCGCCGGTGGCCAGCACCCGGCGCAACTCCTCGGAGGCGACGCCCGGGATCACGTTGACCACGACCCGGTCGTCGGGGACGACCAGCCCGGCCAGGGCCGCCCGCCAGTCCTGGCGGCGCAGGGCGACGATCACCAGGTCGGAGCCGTCCACCACCTCCTGGTTGTCGGCGCACACCCGCACGCCGTCGTAGCGCTCCGCCAGCTCGGTGGCGGTGCGGGCGCCCCGCGGGGAGAGCAGGACCTCCGGCCCGGGCTCCTCCCCGTGGCGCAGGCCCATCACGATGGCCCGGCCGATCTCGCCCACTCCGATGATGCCGATGCGCTGCACGGTGACTGCCTCCGTCGTCCGGTACGGATCTTCTCCGCAGCAGTGTGGCCGCTGTGGCACCCGGTGGCCAGGGGCCCTCCGGGGCCAGGGGGAAAGGCACTCGACACCGGAATCGAACGGGTGGTCAAATATCGGCGGTCCACGCACCGAACCGTCACGTGGCCGCCACAACGATCCGATCCGCGGCCCGGCGCCGCGCCCACCGAAGAGGTACAGACCCTTGCGCCTTCGTCCCGCCGTCGCGGCGACCGCGGCGGCCCTCGCGGCCGTTCTCGGCATGCCCCCGCCCGCGGCCCTCGCCGCCGAGCCCGTCACCGAGCTGTACGTGGCGAAGTCCGCGTCCTGCTCCGACACCGGCCCGGGCAGCCGCGCCGTGCCGTACTGCACCATCGGTGCCGCCGCCGGGGTCGTCCAGCCAGGGCAGACGGTGCGGATCGCGCCGGGCGAGTACGCCGAGCAGGTCGACGTCCGCCGCTCCGGGACGCCGGGCCACCCGATCAGGTTCGTGGGCGCGTGGGCCACCGGCTGGCCGAGCACCGCCCCGCTGGTCTCGGTGATGGCGCCGCAGGAGAAGCAGGGCGTCCACGCCTTCACCCTGGCCGGGGTCCACGACGTGGAGGTGCGCGAGCTGTTCGCGTTCTCGCAGGACGACGCCGTCACGGTCACCGACTCCTCGGCCGTCACCCTCGACCGGCTCTACGTCCAGGGGTCGTACTCGACCTGGACCGGCGGCCTCTCCGTGTCCGGGGCGAGTAGCGACGTCACCGTCAGCCGTAGCCAGTTCAACATCGGCCACGGCATCGCCGTCGGTGCCGGGGTCCGGCGGGCGGTTGTGACCACCAATGACATCGGGGGCTCCTCGACCGGTATCACCGTGACCGACGCCCCGGGGGCGGTGGTCACCGGGAACACGGTCAGCTTCAACAAGGACTCGGGGATCGTCCTGGCCGGGGCCTCCGCCGGAGCCGTGGTGGAGAACAACGTGCTGGTGCGCAACGCGACCGAGAAGCGCCCCGGCGCCGCCCAACTCGACGTCGGGCCTGGCTCGGTGGCGGGCACCAAGCTCGACTACAACCTGGTCACCGACGAGGGCGACGGAGGCTATCGGTGGGCCGGAACGGCCTACCGGCTGCCCGCACTGCAGGCAGCCACCGGCCAGGCCGCCCACGACCTCGCCGCAACCGGGAACACCGTCACCGGGGGAGTGCCGAGCATCCCGTACGAGTGGTCCGCGCTGATCGACTCCGGTGACCCGTCGGCGCCCGGGCTGCCCGACACCGACTTGGTCGGCCGGGCGGTCATCGACGACCCGAAGGTGCCGAACGCCGCCGGTGGAACCTACCGGGACCGAGGGGCGTACGAGAACTACGGGCTGATCGACGTGTCCGTCGCGACGGACCTGGACCGCGGCGCCTACCCGCTGACGGTCAAGGCCACGGCCTCCGCGCACAACGAGTGGACCTCCTTCCAGACGTACACCTTCGACTTCGGCGACGGCAGCGCCCCCGTGACCAGCACGGAGAAGACCGTCCCGCACACCTACACCACCAAGGGCGACTACCGGATCACCACCACCGTCACCGACGGGTTCGGCCAGCGGCTCACCAGCACCGACGGCGGGGCCGGGGTGAGGGTGAGCGACCCCGGCCCGGCGAAGGCCGTGCTGGACGCGACGAACCCGTCCGGGGGCTTCTGGTTCTCCTTCAGCGCCTTCAAGAGCACCAGCCCCTGGCCGATCCGCTCCTACGTGTACGACTTCGGCGACGGCACGCCGGCCGACACCTCGGGCGCCGACTACGCGGGCCACATGTACGCGGCGCCCGGGACCTACACCGTCTCGGTCACCGTGACCGACACCGCGGGGCAGACCGACCGGGCCACGACCACGGTCAGCCCGGGCTTCGCCCCGGCGGGCTTCGTCCCGGTGGCCCCGAAGCGGATCTACGACACCCGGGACCCCGCGAACGACCCCGGCCCGGTCCACCGCGGAGGGCTCGAGCCGGGCGAGAGCCGGCTGATCGCGGCCGGCCTCCCGCAGGGCGCCACCGCGGCGGTCGTGAACATCACCGCCACCGGGGCCACCGCGGCCACCCACCTGGACACGTCCACCATCGGCGGCTCCCCGAACGGGACCTCCAGCGTGAACGTGGCCCCGGGCGAGACCGTCGCCAACCTGGTCACCGTGCCGGTCACGGCGACGGGCTACGACAACTTCGGCCTCACCAACCACGCCGGCACCGTCGACGTGGTGGTCGACCTCATGGGCTACTACCTGCCGCAGGCCCAGGACGGCTACGCCCCGCTGCCGCCCACCCGGCTCGCCGACACCCGGCAGTCCGGCACCAAGCCGGGGCCCGGTGCCACGCTGCCGCTGAAGGTCGCCGGCATCGCGGGCGTCCCGTCCGGGGCCACGGCCGTCGCCCTCAACCTGACCGCCACCGAGCCCACCGCGGACGGCTACCTGGCGGCCCGGCCCGGCGGCCAGAGCGGCCGCCCGTCCACGTCCAGCCTGAACTTCCGGCCCGGGCAGACGGTGGCGAACCAGGTGATCGTGCCGCTCGGCGCGGACGGCACGGTGGACGTCTACAACAACGACGGCTCCACCCACGTGATCGCCGATGTCGTCGGCTACTACGGCGGCGGCGCCACGGGCCGGTACAGCCCCGTCATCCCGGTCCGGCTCCAGGACACCCGGACCGCACCGCTGACGGCCCTCGGCCCCGGCGGCGAGACGGCCGTCCGGATCGGCGGGAACGGCCCGGTGCCGGCGAAGGCCGTGGCCGCGGTGGTCAACCTGACCGCGACCGGGACGCTCTCCGACGGGCACGTCATCGCCTACCCGGACCTCGCCCCGGCGCCCGGCACCAGCAACCTCAACTTCCGCGCCGGACAGACCGTGGCCAACCACGCCCAGGTCCCGCTCGGAACGAACGGCGGGATCCGGCTGCGGAACAACTCGGCCGGCGCCGACCTGGTCACCGACCTCTACGGCTACTTCACCACCGGCTGACCCCGGACGACCCCACCGCGGGCCGGCGCACCCCACGACC
>NZ_JBHVEU010000555.1:0-5147 GCF_042802075.1 Kitasatospora sp. NPDC057518 | reverse complement strand
CACGCTGTTGAGTTCTCAAGGAACGGACGCTTCCTTCGGACCGCCTTCCAGCGGACCCTCCGGGCTTCGTTCTTTCGTGTTTCCAGCTTACCAGACGTTTTCCGCTCCGTTTACCGGCGCTTCATTCATCCGATTCCCACTGGGGGGATTTCCTGCGAACTTCATTCCGAAGCCTATCAAGGCTTTCGGAGTGATCCGTCCGTGGGATTTTGCTTCGTCAGAGGACGCGTATTCCGTGGAAAACGCTCGCCTCGATTCGGCGGTGTCGTAGACACTAACGCCCGGGACCGACCGTTGTCCAGTCAGTCCCAACCGTTCAAACCTACTAGCCCACCCTCACCACGTCAATGGTTTGGCCGGACGAGTAGAAGACTAGCAGGTCAGAGACCTGTCGATCACATCGGCTCAGGCCGCGACGGGCTGGAGGTCCGCCCGGTCGGCCGCGTCCAGATCGCCGAACTCCCCGTCCCCGGCGGCCCGCCGGCCCAGCACCAGGGCATAGAGGAGGAAGGCCGCCTCGGCCAGCACACCGATGGAGATGCGGGCCCAGGTCGGCAGGCCGGACGGGGTCACGAAGGCTTCGAGGACGCCGGAGACCGCCAGGACCGTCGCCAGGCCGATCGACATGCCGATGATCGCGCGGCCCTGTTCCGCCAGGGCCACCGAGCGGGTGCGCGGGCCGGGGTCGATGACGGTCCAGCCGAGGCGCAGCCCGAGGCCGCCGGCCACGAAGACCGCGGTCAGCTCCAGCAGGCCGTGCGGGATGAGCAGGCCGAGGAAGACGTCGAGGCGACCGGCGGAGGCCATCAGCCCGACGCCGATGCCGAGGTTGAGCACGTTGGTCCACATCACGTAGAGCACCGGAATGCCCAACGCGATCCCGAACAGCAGGCACTGCACGGCGATCCAGGCGTTGTTCGTCCAGACCTGTGCCGCGAAGGAGCTGGCCGGCCGGTCCGAGTAGTACGTCTCGTACTGGCCGCCGGGGCGGGTCAGCTCCTGGAGGTGTTCGGGCGCGACCAGGCTGTTGCGGACCTCGGGGTGGGTGGCCATCCACCAGGCGAGCAGTGCGGTGGCGACCATCGAGACCACCGCCACCGGCACCCACCAGCGGCGCGATCGGTAGAGCGCGGCCGGGAAGCTCACCGTGTAGTAGCGGGCGACGTCCTGCCAGCCGTTGGTCCGGGCGCCGGTCACCGCGCTGCGGGCGCGGGAGACCAGGCCGGTCAGCCGGCTCACCAGGGCCGGGTCCGGCGCGGCGGCCTGGACCTTGGCGAGGTGTCCGGTGGCGCGCTGGTAGAGCGTGACCAGCTCGTCGGCCTCCTCCCCGCCGAGCCGGCGCCGGCGGGCGAGGGCGTCCAGTCGGGCCCACTCCCCCTGGTGGGTGGCGACGAAGACGTCCAGGTCCATTTCGGCGGCTCCATAGATCGGCGGCGGGCGCGGACGTGCGTGCGCGGGCGGGTCCGCGGGCGGGCGGGTCCGGGCTGGCGGGTCCGGGCGGACACGCGCGGCCCAGCATGCCAGCAGCGGCCGCCGCCCCGGCCGTCGGGATCTCACTTCCCGTGCGCCCACCGGGCCCCGTATGTTTGCGGCTGCGGATCAGACTGCGGAGAGCGCGTCACGGGGAGCCGGTCCGGGGTGGTTCCCTCCCCCGGCACCGCCGCCCTCCCAGGCGCCGGATCCCCATGGGCGAGCCGTACCGGCTCCAAGAACGTGAACGGACAGGTGTCTTGAGCGACCTGGTGACGGGTGAGGCGGTCGTCCTCGGCCTGCAGACGGCGAAGCTTCCGAGCAGGGCCCTGGCGATCGTGATCGACCTGCTGGTGGAGTTCGCCGCCCTGCTGGTGTTCACGCTGCTGCTGAGCCTCGCGCTGATCGGGCTCGACGGCGCGGCCCTGGCCGCCACGATGATCGGCCTGATGGTGTTCTTCCTGGTCGCCGTGCCCGTGATGGTCGAGACCCTCACCCGCGGCCGCTCGCTCGGCAAGGCCGCGCTCGGCCTGCGCGTGGTGCGCACCGACGGCGGGCCGGTGCGCTTCCGGCACTCGCTGGTGCGCGGGCTGGTCGGCTTCTTCGAGATGATCGTGCTGACCGGCGCCCCGGCCGTGATCACCTCGGCGGTGCACTCGGACGGCAAGCGGCTCGGCGACATCTTCGCCGGGACGGTGGTCGTCCGCGAGCGCACCCCGGGTGCGGGCGGCTCCGCCACCCCGCTGCCGCCGGTGCACCCGCACCTGCTCCAGTCGATGGGCCACGAGCTGGTCGCGATGGACCTGTCCGCCGTGCCGGAGCCGCTCTGGCTGGCCGTCCGCCAACTGCTCGGCCGGACGAGCCAGTTGGACCCGGCGGTGATGCACCGGATGTCCACCCGGCTGGCCGAGGACCTGTCCGCCCTGATCGGCCACCCGATCGCGCCGGGGCTGCACCCGGCGGCGTACCTGGGCGCGGTGCTCACCGAGCGCCAGCGGCGGGAGTGGACCCGGGCCCAGCAGCAGCTGTGGGCGGCCGGGCCGATACCCGGCCGACCGGTACCCGCCCAGGTGCCCGCTCCCCGCCCGGCCTCCGGTCCGCTCCCCGCGCCGGCTCCGACCGGCCCGGCCGACGGACGGCCCGTCCGGGTCCTCGGCCTGCCGACCCAGCAGCCCGCGCCCACGGCTCCCCCGGCCCCCGCCGCAGCCCCGGCAGCCGCACCGACCGCACCGACGGCCCCGTCCTTCGACAAGCCCGCCGCCGGCAGCGGCTTCGCCCCGCCCGCCTGAGGCGAACCGCCCCGGCCGCAGCAGCCCTGCCGCACGGGCCCCGGCCGCGAAGGCCCGCTACTCCTCCTCCGCCCCCACCCGCCAGGCGTTCGGCGGCGACTCCAGCTCCTCCAGCTCGATCCCCTCCGCCGCCAGCACCACGTCGCCCGCCAGGTGCACGACCTGCTGCTCGCCCGTCTCCAGGTCCGCCACCTGGTACCGCTCGACCAGCAGCGGCCCCGAATCCGTCTCGTGGGTGTCGACGCCCTCCAGCAGCCACCCCTGGTCGAGGGTGCGCGGCGCCAGCACCGGCTCGGTGAAGGCCACCAGCCGCACCCGCGCGCTCGCCCCCTCCCGCAGCCGCAGCAGCCGGGCGGTGGCGACCAGGAAGCCCGGCGAGCGGCCGGTGAAGGCGTGCGCCCGGTCGTGGCCCTCCGCCGCGTGCTCGCCGCCGGGGTCGGCCGCGTCGGTCCGGACCCAGGCCACCCCGTCCACCGCCCCGCCGCGCACCTGCCAGCCGCCGGCCCGCAGCTCCAGCCGCAGCGGCCGGGCGCGCGAGTCCAGCGTCAGGTCGGTGCTGCCGAGCACCCGGCCGTCCGGCGCGTAGGTCTTGGAGACGTACCGCCACCCGGCCGCCCCGGGCGCGCAACTGAAGCGCTCCTCCCCGAGCGGGACGTGGTCGTGCGGGTCGTGGAGCGAGTACCGGCCGTTGGGCATGCCGGAAAGCCTACGTGCGCGGTTGGCGTGCAACGTTCCGGCCGGTGCCCGCATTAGAGGGGCGGACGGCGCGCCGGTGCGCCGCCACCACGACGAGAGGGGGTGCGGATGGCGAAGCAGACGCGCGACGTGGAGTTCACGGAGTACGTGGCCTCCAGGAGCGGCTGGCTGCGCAAGGTCGCCTATCTGCTGTGCGGGGACTGGCACCGGGCCGACGACCTGGTGCAGGAGTGCGCGACCAAGCTGTACGTGAACTGGTCGCGGGCCGGCCGGGTGGAGAACCTGGACGGCTACGCCCGCAGGGTGCTGGTCAACACCTTCCTCGCCGAGCAGCGCTCGTCCTGGTGGCGGCGGACGTCACGGACCGCGGCGCCGGTGGACGTGGCGTCGGTGGCCGCCGACCTCGACGCCCGGCTCGACCTGCGCAAGGCGCTGGCCGCGCTGCCGCCCAAGCAACGGGCCACCGTGGTGCTCCGGTACTACTGCGACCTCACGGTCGATCAGACCGCCGATGCGATGAGCTGCTCCTCGGGCAATGTGAAGAGCCAGACCTCACGGGCGCTCGCCACCCTCCGGAGGACGCTCTCCCCCCGTCCCACCACCGCCGAGAGGACGTCATGAGGTCGCACGAGCAGCGTGATCTGACCGCCCGGCTGAGCGCCCTCGCCGAGGCCCCGGCACCGCCCGCCGCACTCGACACCTCGGCGGTGATCGCCCGCGGCCGGGTCCGGCTGCGCCGCCGCCGGCAGGCCCTGGTCGGCGTGGTGGCCGGGTCGACCGCCGCCGTCCTGGCCGGCGTCCTGCTGCTGCGCCCGGCCGGGGCGCCGCCCGCGCCGGCCGTCCCCGCGCCCACCGCCCCGGTCTCGCTCGCACCGTCCCCGACGGCCGCGCCGACCCCGGCGGCGCGGACCGGTCCGCTGAGCACCGAGGCCCGCTTCGGCTGGCTGCCGTCGTGGCTGGCCCGGCCGGCCGTCGGCTACGCGAACAGCGACAGCCGTTCCGTCGCCACCGCGGCCACCACCACCGCCGTCCTCAACGCGACCCCCGCCCTGAAGCTGGAGCTGCTGCGCGGCCCCGGCGAGTCCCTCGCCCCCGGACAGCACACCGCCCCCGCGCCCCCGGTCGCCGGCCGGGAGGCCCAGTGGCTGCTCACCGACGCGTCGGGATCCCTGGGCGGGCTGCGCTGGCTGACCGCCTCCGGCCGCTGGGCCCAGCTGACCGCCACCCTGTGGTTGGACGCGAAGGTCCAGGACGACCTGCTCCGGGTCGCGGCCGGCGCCGAGTTCGGCAGTTGGGACGTCCCCTTCCCGGTGCGCCCGACCGGCCTGCCCGCCGACCTCGGGCTGCGGAACGCCGAGGTCCACCGGCCCACCAGGGACTCCGAGCCCCCGTGGAGCGCCATCCTGTCGTACACCGTCGGCGACAAGTGGCTGAGCGTCACGGTCCAGCCGGACGGCTTCGGGAAGTTCGCGGACGGCCGGCCGAACGGCGGCACCCCGGTGTGCCGGGTCGAGAAGGGCGTCCAGCTCTGCGCCAACGGCACCGCGGCGGGGCTCCCGGCCGTCCAGGGGGCCGGCGGACTGGCGGGTCTGCTCGAGCGGTTCGAGGTGCTCGGCGCGGACGAGGCCTCCTGGACCCGCTGAACCGCCCCGGCGGAACGCCGACGGCCGGCGCCCCCGGAGGGGAGGGCGC
>NZ_JBHVEU010000554.1:0-5165 GCF_042802075.1 Kitasatospora sp. NPDC057518 | reverse complement strand
CCGCACCGACCCCGGCGCGGCGGTGGCCGCCCTACGCCCGACGTGGAACGGGTCGCCTCCCAGAGGAAGGCCCTGGCGGACCTCCAGAGCAAGGCGGGACGCGTCCTGTCCGGAGAGAACGCCGACCGCCTGGCCTCCGCCGTACAGCACCTGGTCGCCGTGCTGACCGCCGTCGGCATCGACTGGCAGCCGCCCGAGCCCCCGGCTGGCGAGAGCAAGAACCTGGCCACGGCGGCCCTCAAGCCGAACGAGATCAGCGCGGCCCTCGCGCCGTTCGCCGGTGCCCGGGCCGAACCGAGTTGGTGATCACCGACTGGTGCCGTACAGTCGGGAGCACGACGCGGGGTGGAGCAGCTCGGTAGCTCGCTGGGCTCATAACCCAGAGGTCGCAGGTTCAAATCCTGTCCCCGCTACCACGAACGCCGAAGGGGCGGACACAGTCACGTGTCCGTCCCTTCGGCGTTCCTCGCGCTCTACTGAAGGCGCCGGTTCTTCGGTGCGCCAGCACGCCGGTTGACCTGTTGATCGGGGGATTCCAGCCGGTTCCGGACGCGGCGCCGGAGATTGCCGATGGCGAGCCGCCGAGCCGCTCGGCCAGGTCGGTCGGCGAGTGATTGCCCCGGCCGAGCTCGTCGTTCCGGTAGGTGTCGCGGGCGATCGTTCCCAGGTCGACAATGGCCCACGTCGCCAGTACCAGGTAGCCCTCCCGCACCCGGAACTGGGCTTCGATCGCCCGGATTCCCGAGGGTGCGGCCGGCGGCGAACGGGGTTCTGGCGGAGTCGGGAGGCGCCGTGAGCGGGCGGTTGCGCTGGACGCTGCCGCCGCGACCGGGGAGGAAGCGGCGGCCGGCTCCCGTGCTCGGGCTGCGCGACATCGGCCGGTTCGCCGTGGCGGGTTGCGGGTACCGGTTGACCTGCTGCGGTGGGAAGAGTGCCCTCCCGCCGAGGGCGGTGGCGGGGTGTGCCCCGGGCGGGCCGGGGCACACCTGCGGGAGTCCGGTGTCAGCAGGCCACCACGGTGGAGACGGTGGCGGTCGAGGCGGGCCAGCCGGGCTGGTTCACCGAGAAGGTGTTGCTGACGGTGGCGCCGCACGGGGCGCTGGAGAAGACGCTGCCGACCTGGTTCGAGCCGGCCTGGACGAGGACGGTCGGGTTGACGGGGGCGAGGGGGGCGCCGCCGACGACCGTGCCGGAGACGGCGAAGCCGACGG
Source organism: Kitasatospora sp. NPDC057518 (assembly GCF_042802075.1). Taxonomy (NCBI): domain Bacteria; kingdom Bacillati; phylum Actinomycetota; class Actinomycetes; order Kitasatosporales; family Streptomycetaceae; genus Kitasatospora; species Kitasatospora sp. NPDC057518. Next base: position 3,954 of record NZ_JBHVEU010000554.1, on the reverse strand, counting down.
ACTGGGGCTGCCAGGACGGGTCACCGGCCGTGGCCACCCCGTAGAAGCGGACCTGGTTGCCGGTCACCTCGACGCAGGCCCGGGTCAGCAGTGGACCGGGCGCGCCAGGGGTGCCGCAGGTCACGACCGCGCCGACCGGCCCGGCCGGCGCGGCGGCGGCCCCCTGGGCGGTGGCCAGGGTGGTCAGGGTCGCGGCGGCGGCAACGACGGCGATGACGGTGGTCTTCATGGGTGTCTCTCCTCGGGGCAGGGATAGGAGGATGGGCGGAATGTGAAATGTCACATTCCGCTGGTGCCAGCATGGCAGCCCCCCGCACCCTGGGGTGCGGCATCCGGGAAGAAGGCGACCTTCCGCGGGTATCGGCCACCGAATGACCGGAATGGCCTGTCGGTGATCGCGCAAACCCCTGGCCCGACCCGCCCGGGCGGCCGAACCCCCTACCGGGAATGCAGGGTTCGGCGCCGACGGGTGCGGGGCACGAAGGCCGGGGCGCCGTCGAGGGCGGCGTGGCAGGATCGGCGGCACAGTCACGTTGAGGGAGGGTTTTGTGGCTCTGAGTCACGATGAGTGGGTGCTGCTGGAGGCCGTCGCTGCCGAGAGTTCGGGCTGGCTGGCCGGGGAGCTGCCCCTACAGCGCCGGATCGCGGAGCACGGGACCGTGCGCCGGCTCGTCGGAGCGAAGGTGTGCGAGTTCGCGAGTCCCGAACTGCTCGACGGTCTCGCCGTCGGCGAAGCCCGCCCGGCGTGGGCGGTTCGCGTAACCGGCCTGGGGCAGGACCTGCTGCGCTACCGGGCCCTGCGGGACCGTCCAGCCGAGCAGCCCGTCGTACCGGTGGACGACTGCGTGCCGGACACCACGATCAGCGTGCGTGCCTTCGACATGCCCCTTCTCCACGCCGTCCGCGAGGACGCGAAGGCCGGCCTCCTCCCTGGGGTCGACGCCGACCTGCTGGGCGCGGCGATCGCCAGGGCGCGGACCGTAGAGGGCTCCAGCCGGCGCAGCGTGGACGTCACCGAGGCAGAGCTCGCCGTGATCCTGAAGGTGTTCTATCTGGAGTCCCTGCGGGGTGGCGGTGCGGCCGGCTACCGGCACGTCCTGCGCTCGTCGCCTCTGGCAAACGCCTTGAGGCCCGATCCGTACCGCCCGGAGGCGACCGTTGTGCGGCCTCGCGCCGCTGATTCCGCCGCGCTGGCCCGCTAGGGCCGGGTGGGTTTCTCCGTGATGCCGATGCCGGTGGCGACCCGGGCGAGGACGTCTTCGGCCTGGTGGTCGCCGACGTAGGCCGGGACGGTGGTCGCCGCGTTCCGGACGGGTGTGCCCAGGTCCTCTCCCAGGCCCTTCGCGGTACCCGCGGATGCCCGCAGGTCCGCTGGTCGGACCGGCGGGCACGGGTGGAATTCAAACAGAATGCCGGACCCTGTTGACTGTGGGACTGATGTTATTCGAGGCTTTTATTCGCCGATTCTAAACATTCGCACCGGTGTTTAAATTGCCGCTTCCTGTTTCTATTCTCCGGATATGGCGAACGGAGTTTTCCACACCGCGTACGGCATCGAGATCAACCTGACCATGCCCGACCTCGGCCATCCGGGTCGGCCCGGCCTGCTGGAGGAGGTCACCACCCCGATCGACCGGCGCGAGCGCGAGCTCCTGGAGTGCCTGGAGCACCACGGTGACGGCGCCTGCCAGGCCGAGGAGGACGGCCGGTCCCCGTGGATGACGATCCGCCGCCGGACGGTCGGCGGCCGCACCGTCTGGGTGGCCGCCCACCTGCCGGTGCGCCACACCCCCACCCCGGAGGAGAGCGCGAAGCACCAGGCGATGAAGGAGCGGATCGCCCGGGCCGCCGAACGCCACGGCCACCGGGCCGAGATCGGAGCCCGCGCGACCGACGGCCGGATCCGCACCGACGTCCTCGTCACCGGCGACGACGGCCGGCGGATCGGATGGGAGGCCCAGTACTCGCCGATCACCGCCGACACCGTCCGCCGCCGCTCCCGCGCCGCCGCCGAGCACGGGATCGTCCCGCTGTGGGTGACCGACACCGACCGCTCCGCCGTCGTCGAGCGGGCACCCTGGGCCCGGGTCGACGACTTCAGCTGGAAGGAGATCGCCTCCCCGCTCGCCATGGTGGTGCGCGCCGGGGTGCGGCACCTGCAGCAGTGGAAGTGCCTGCCGAGCAGTGTGCGGCCCTGCCCGGTCAACGGCAGCTCCTGCGGGCGCTTCCACGCCGAGTGGTTCCTGCCCGCGCTGTGCCTGCCCGCGAAGGCACCCACCGAGGTCGACCAGCTCGTCGTCGCCAGCGCGGACGGCGAGTTCGTGCCGATGCGCATCCCCGACCAGCACGACCCGCGCTCCGTCTCCCGGATGTGGGTGCCCGCGGTCGATCGGGACCGCTGGCACGACATGTTCGGCCCCGACGAGGACGAGGACTCCCCGGCCGAACCCGGGGCCGGGGACGCCGGCATCACCTACACCCGCCAGGAACTCGACGCGACCTGCCGCTACGGCGAGGAGACCTTCACCTTCAACGACCCCCGGCCCCGGCGCGGGAACTCCGCGGGCACCGGCCTGCACACCTTCGACGAGGTCCCCGAACGGCTGTTCACGGTGCCCCGGCAGGACCGCCGGCTCGACGCCACCGAGACCCAGCGCCGCGAAGCCGCCCTCGCCCACGGCTGCGAGCCCTGGCAGATCGGCCCGTGCGCCGGCTGCGGGACACCGATCCGCCGCTACGGCGACACCGGCGTCCACGCCTGCGAGGCCTGCCGGGCGAGGACCGCCCGACGGTGAGCACCAGGACCAGCACGGTCGGCTTCCATAGGACCGCCCGGGGACTCCGGGGCACGCGGTGGGCGGGGCGAGGCCGTCCCTCCGCCACCCGCCGCCCGGTACCACCAACCGTGCAGCCGGCCCCCTCGTACGGGCCGTAGCCGCCGGTGCGGGCGACGCTCTCCCGGGCCCCGCGCCCGCCGAGCAGCGCGGCCCGGGTGGCGAAGTCCGGCAGCAGCAGGTGCGGCGCCCGGCGTCCGTACAGCGCGGTCGGCAGTCCTGCCCCGTCGGGCCCCGGCGGTGTGCCACCTGGCGCTGCCGCCGCGTTCAGGGGGTGTCGGCGGCGCAGCTCGCGCAGCAGTCGGTGTCCGGCGAGGGTGCGGGCCGGGGCACAGAGCAGTCGAGTGGGAGTACGTGGTCGGTGACGGAGCAGTGCGGTATCCGTGAAGTTCGACCTCCCGATTCCCAGTAGCCATCGGACGATAGGGTTCCGTCCATGGAGTTCCAGATCCTCGGCCCCGTGTCGGTCAGCGGGAGCGACGGGCCGTTGCCGCTCGGGCCCGCCAAGCGGCGCAGCCTGCTCGCGATGCTGTTGCTGCGGGCCAATGTCGCGGTCTCGGTCGACACGCTCACCGAGGCGCTGTGGGACGACGAACCTCCCCTGCACGCGCGCACCGTGATCCAAGGCCATGTCTCGCGCCTGCGGGCACTGTTGGCGGGCGTCGACGCATCGGCGTACGGCGTCGAGCTGAGCACGCGCGGCTCCGCGTACCACCTGGAACTGCCGGAGACGCTGGTCGACGCCCACCGCTTCGACGGCCTTGTGGCGCTCGCCCGCCGTGCCACCGACCCCGGTGACCGGGCCGCGCTGCTCACCGAGGCGCTCGCCCTGTGGCAGGGCCCCGCGCTGGCCGGCGCCTACCCGTCGCCGCTGCTGCGCTCCGCCGCGCACACCTTGGACGAGGCGCGGCTCGCCGCGGTCGAGCTGCTCGCCGACACGTACGTCGCGGGCGGCGAACACGAGCGCGCTGTCCAGCTGTTGCGGCCGGAGACCGGGGCCCATCCGCTGCGCGAGCCGCTGGCCGCCCGACTGGTCGAGGCGCTGCACCACGCGGGGCGTTCCTCGGAGGCCCTGGACGCCTACCACCGGGCCCGCCAGGTCCTGGCCGACCAGCTCCTG
>NZ_JBHVEU010000553.1:0-5189 GCF_042802075.1 Kitasatospora sp. NPDC057518 | reverse complement strand
GGGTCGTGGTCGTGCCGGTGCGGACGCTCGGACCGGGTCAGCGGCAGAGGGCCGTGTCCACCGCGGCCTTGACATGCTGCTCGGCCGCGTCGCCCGGGATCATGGTCACCGCGACGCCGGCGGCGCGGCCGTCGTCGGTGGCGCCCCCGGAGCTGAAGTAGCCCGGGATGGTCCCGAGGTGGCCCCAGTACAGGCCGCCGCAGGACAGCGGGTTGCTCATCAGGCCCAGCCCGTAGCGGACGCCGGGACCCACCGAGTCGGCGGGGACGGTGGTGCGCATCTCGGCGAGCTGCGCCGTGGGCAGGAGCCGGCCGCCGAGGAGCGCGGCGTAGAAGCGGCTGAGGTCGCTCGTGGTGGAGACGACGGCGCCCGCCGCCCAGCCCCAGGACGGGTCCAGGTCCGTGTATTCGCGGAACGAGCCGTCGGCTTCCTGGTGGTAGCCCTTGGGGTGGGCCTCGCGGATGGTGGTGTCGCCGGGGGTGGGGAAGTAGGTGTGGCGCAGGCCGATGCGGTCGACGACGCGCCGGTTGATCTCCTCGCCGAGCGGCCGCCCGGTGACCTTCTGGATGATCAGGCCGGCCACCAGGTAGTTGGTGTTGTTGTACTCCCACCGCGTACCCGGGGCGAAGTGGGCCTTCTGGGCCAGGGCCGCGTCGAGGAGCTCGCGCGGTTCGTAGTACCGGTTCGGGTTGGCGAGGATGGCGCCCTTGTCCACGTACTCGGGCAGGCCGCTGGTGTGCTGGAGCAGCTGGCGGACGGTGATGCCGCGCCCGTCGATGCCGTCGCCGCGCAGCAGGCCCGGCAGGTAGGTCTCGACGGGCGAGTCCAGGCCCACCTTTCCTTCGGCGACGAGCTGGAGGACGACGACCGCGGTGAAGGGCTTGGTGTTGCTGCCGATCCGTATCTGGCCGTCCGTGGGGACCTTGGCCCCGGTGGCGAGGTCGCCGACGCCGGCGGTGTAGGTGCGGGTGCGGCCGTCGCGGCCCTTGACGGCGGCCAGCGCGGCGGGCACGCCGTCGTCCTTGGCCAGGGTGTCCAGGCTCGACTGGACGCTGTCGGGCCTGCCGCCCGCGAACGCCGCGGTCGGTGCCAGGACGCCGGCGGCCACGGCGGCGGCCGCCGCCACGGCCACCGCCACCCGGTGCCGGCCGTTGCGGCGGCGGAGCGGAAGGCGGTGGTGCGGTGCGTGCTCGTACACGGGGGTCCCCTCTGGTGGTTGGCGCCGGGGATTCCCGGCCTGCGGCAAGAAGACCATTCAGGGGCACGGGAGTTCATCGGTTCCCAGGACGAGAGCGCACCCGGGAGCGGGCTCCCGGGACCCGCCCCGGCCGGGACCGGGCTCCCGGCCGGGGCCGCGGCGGGGAGGGGGCGAGGCCGCGGCGGGGCGGGGGTGGGGAGGGGGCGAGGGACATCCGAAACGGTGACTGGAGGCGTCCCGGGGTGGTGGGGGAGGCTGGCGGCGACAATCCGGGCGTGGTGCTCGCGGCCGCGCCCCGACGGGTGGCGGCCGGCCGCCGCTCGCTCTCCGTCAGCAGACGTCGAAGGGGCCAGGGATGACGACGCCGGGCAACACCACGGGCAGTGGCGGTCCGTCGATGGGCGGCTACAAGGTCACGCCCGACGACGTCTCCGCGGCGTCCGTCTACGTGACCAACCAGGCCGGCGAGATCGACACCAAGATCGCCACGCTCCGGACGTACGTCGCGGGGCTGAGCGGCTGCTGGCAGGGCTCGGCGCACGGCGCCTTCGAGGTGCTGATGGCCGACTACGACATCTACGCGCGCATGATGCACGACGCGCTCACCGACATCGCCTCCGGGCTGCGCGGCAACTACGTCAACTACGTCGAGTCGGAGCAGGCGAACCTCGCCAACCTCCGCAAGGTGACGCTGCCCGCCGCCAAGTTCTGACGCCGCGTCCCTCCCCACCCCCTCCCAGGAGCACCGCGATGAGTTTCTCCGACGCCGTCCCGATCAGCGTCCAGCAGGACCTGGAGCACGCCGGTCCCTACCTCAACGCGCAGGCGGCCGACATCGCCCAGCAGCTGCACGAGCTGGCCATGTACCTGAACCAGCTGCCGGAGCTCTGGCAGGGCGCGGCCTCCGGCTACTACCAGGGGCTCCAGGCCGAGTGGAACATCGCGGCCGAGGGGCTGTTCGGCCCCGACGGCGTGCTCGGCCAGATCGCGCACGCCATGAACGTCAACTGGGCGAACTACAGCAGCGCCGAGTGGGCCAACTCGCAGACCTGGAACAACACCGCCGGCCGGCGCTGAGGCCGGGGCCGCCGCCGTCGTCGTGGGCGGCCGCCATCCGTACGACATTCCGCATGAACGAGGGCAAGAGAGCTACGCATGGCTGACGGGCACTGCCGAGTGACAGTGGTCGGCGAACACAAGCGGGTGGACCTCGCGGTCCCCGCCGCCGCCCCGATCGCGGAATACGTCACGACGCTGGCCCGACTGGTCGGCCAGGAGGAGCTGGAGGCGCTGCCGGCGGCGTGGTCGCTGGCGGTGCCGGGCGGGCCGACGCTCCACCCCGTCTCCTCGCTGCGCGAGGCCGGGGTGCAGGACGGCCAGCTGCTGTACCTGCGGGACGCCGCCGAGGGCGAGTTCGAGGAACCGCTGATCCGCGACGTCGACGAGCTGGTCGCCGACGTCGCCGACTCCTTCGGAGACCTGCGCTGGACCTCACGCGCCCGCGCGGTCTGCGCGACGGTCCTGGGCGCGCTCGGCCTGGCCGCCGCCTGCGTGACGGCCGCCTCGCGCGGCGGCTGGTCCGGCGCGGTGGCCGGCCCGGTGGCGGTCGGCGCCGCGTTCGTCCTGGTCATCACCGGCTGGCTGCTGGGCCGTTCCACTCTGGACCTGCCGTCCCGGCTGGGCCTGCCGATCGCGCTGGCCGCCGTGCCCTGCGCGGCGGTGGCCGGCTGGTTCCTGCCCGACCCCGTGGACGGCAACGCCACCGCGGCGGCGCTGGGGGCGATGGTCGGCGCCGGGGCCGCGCTCTGGGCGGCGCCCTCGGTGGTCGCCGCCGCCGTGCTGCTGTTCGGCGTGGCCGGGGCGGCCGTGGTGGGGCTGCTGGAGGCGGTGCACGCGGACCTCGCCCAGGGCGCGGCCGCGGTGGCCGTGGTCGGCTACGGGATGCTGCTGATCGCGCCCTGGCTGGCCGGCCAGCTGGCCGCGCTGTGGCCCACCGAGCGCGGGTCGGAGGACGGCGCGGTCCGCGTGATGGTGCACCGGGCGCGGACCCTGCTGCTCTGCTGGACCGCCGCGGTCTCCCTGCTGCTGGCCGTCGCGCTGGCCGTGCTGGGCTCGGCGCACGGCGGCTACCCGCCGGCGCTGGCGGGCTGCCTGGCGGTCGCCGCGCTGCTGCGGGCGGGAACCTTCCGGCTGCTCGCCGAGGCGGCCCCCGTGGTGGTGGCCGGCGCGGTCGGCCTGGCCACCACCCTGCTGTTCGCGCCCGAGGCGATGGCGGCTCCCGGCTGGGTCGGCCCGGTGGCGCTCTGCGTGGTCGGGGTGCTGATGGCGGGCACCGGGGTGGCGCTGTCCTTCCGCCGTACGGCGGCCCGCGAGGCCGCGCGGCCGCCGGCGCTGAACGTGCTGGGCACGCTCTGCGGGGTGGCCGCGGTGCCGCTGGCGCTCGGGGTGTTCGGCGTGTTCCAGAACCTCGCCGCGTTCGGACACCACCTGTGAGCCGGACGGCCTGCCGGGCGGACCGCCGCCCGGTCCTGCCCCGGCCGGTCCCGGGCGGCCGGTCGGACGGCCGGTCGGAGGGCCTAGCGCCCGCTGAGCTGGTGGACCCTCAACTGCTCCGGGACGCCGAACCGGAGGGGGTCCGCCACCGCGGCGGGAGCCGTCGGGTCGGGGGAGGCCGCCGGCTCGGGACCGGTCTCGTCGACGTAGCCCAGTTCGATCGCCTTGCGGGTCAGCTCCGCCTTGTTGCCGGCGTTGAGCTTGGCCCGGATCCGCTTCACGTAGGTGTTGACGGTGGCTTCGCTGAGCGCCATCAGCCGGGCGATCTGGCCGTGGGTGTAGCCCTGGGCGATCAGCCGCAGCGTCTCCACCTCGCGGCGGGCCAGGCCCTGGCTCTCGCCGGGGCTGCGACGGCTCAGCTCGGAGTGGAGGTGGCCGCCCAGGCCCGCCGCCAGGTAGAAGCTGCCGCGGGCGACCGCCTCGACGGCGGACAGGAACTCGGTGTCGTCGGCGTGCTTGGTGACGAAGCCGTACGCGCCGGCCTTGAGCGCGGTCAGCAGGTCCCTGGGCTCGGCCGACGGCGAGAGGACCAGGACCGCGCTGCTGGCGCTCAGGGCGCCGATCACGTGCAGGACGGACGTGCCGGAGTAGGGAGTGGGGTCCAGCACCACCACGTCGGGGCGGAGCCCGCTCTCGGCCAGGTCGTGCACGGTGTCCACCGAGGCGATCACTTCCAGCCGGGGGCTGCGGGCCAGGACCTGCTCGATCCCCATGCGTGTCATGCGGTGGTCCTCGACGATGCCTATGGTCGGCATAACCGGCCTTCCCTCTCTCCGTCTCCCGTGCGGTCGCGCCAGCTGAGCCGCGTCGGGAGGTCTGCGTCACGTGCCGTCACTCCGTTCTACGCAGCCGGGGCCTGAGATGTTCGGATCGGTTGCGAGACGGCGACGGCGCCCGCTCGCGCCCGCTCCGTCGAACCATCAGTGTGCGGAGCGGCACGGGCTGTTCGTCCGGGCGCCCGCACCGGAACATGTCGTATTCGGTCGGGGGGCCGCGCGCCCGCCCGCGCCCGTGGAGGTTGATCATGGCTGAGGCCGAGCAGGACGGTACGGACCGGCGGAACATGGTGGCGGCCTTCGTCAAGGAGGTCCGGGGCGGGGACGGCGGCCCTTCGAAGGTGGTGCCGCGCGCCTGGGCGGTGGGCCTCACCGTGCTCGTCGTCGGCGCGGGCGCGGTCGGCGTCGGCATGCTGGCCAAGGGCGGTCAGCACGGGCCGGCGAAGGCGGCGGCCGAGCACCCGGTGACGGCCACCCCCTCGCCGAGCGCCTCGACCGGCTCCGGCCAGCCGGCGCCCGGCACCCCGGGCAACGCGGCCCCGCCCCTGGCGAACACCGACACCGGTGCCGGCGGTTCGGGCGGCAACCCGCAGGGCCGGCCGGCCCCCGCGCCCGGCGACAACGCGCCCGCGCCCTCGGGCGACAACGCGCCCGCCCCGGCC
>NZ_JBHVEU010000552.1:0-5192 GCF_042802075.1 Kitasatospora sp. NPDC057518 | reverse complement strand
GGTGCCCCGGACGGTGATCACCGTCCGGGGCACAGCGGTTGTCTCAGTGGGTCAGCCGTCGCGGACCCGGAGGGTCAGCGGCCGCCGGCCCGGTGGGCTCAGCCGTTGCCGTTGCCGTTGCCGCTGTCCGAGGACGGCAGCTGGGCCTGGATCTGGCTCATCACCGTGCTGTCGGCCAGGGTGGTGGTGTCACCGACCTCGCGGCCCTCGGCGATGTCGCGCAGCAGGCGGCGCATGATCTTGCCGGAGCGGGTCTTCGGCAGCTCGCCGACCACCTTGATCTGCTTCGGCTTGGCGATCGGGCCGAGCGTGCGGCCGACGTGGGCCCGCAGTTCCTCGACCAGCTCGGGGCTCTCGGTGGCACCGCCGCGCAGGATCACGAAGGCGACGATGGCCTGGCCGGTGGTGGCGTCGGTCGCGCCGACCACGGCGGACTCGGCCACGGACGGGTGGCCGACCAGGGCCGACTCGACCTCGGTGGTCGAGATGTTGTGGCCCGAGACGAGCATGACGTCGTCCACCCGGCCGAGCAGCCAGATGTCCCCGTCCTCGTCCTTCTTGGCGCCGTCACCGGCGAAGTAGCGGCCCTCGAAGCGCGACCAGTAGGTGTCGATGTAGCGCTGGTCGTCGCCCCAGATGGTGCGCAGCATGGACGGCCACGGCTCGGTGAGCACCAGGTAGCCACCGGAGCCGTTCGGCACCTCGGCGGCGTTGTCGTCCACCACGGTGGCCGCGATGCCCGGCAGGGCGCGCTGGGCCGAGCCCGGCTTGGTCTCGGTGACGCCCGGCAGCGGGCTGATCATGATGGCGCCCGTCTCGGTCTGCCACCAGGTGTCCACGATCGGACACGTGCCGCCGCCGATGTGCTCCCGGTACCAGATCCAGGCCTCGGGGTTGATCGGCTCGCCGACGCTGCCCAGCACCCGCAGCGAGGACAGGTCGAACTTCGCGGGGATGTCGTCGCCCCACTTCATGAAGGTGCGGATCGCGGTCGGCGCGGTGTAGAGGATGGTCACGCCGTACTTCTGGACGATCTCCCAGAACCGGCCCTGGTGCGGGGTGTCCGGGGTGCCCTCGTAGATGACCTGGGTGGCGCCGTTGGAGAGCGGCCCGTAGACGATGTACGAGTGGCCGGTGACCCAGCCGATGTCGGCGGTGCACCAGTAGACGTCGGTCTCCGGCTTGAGGTCGAAGACCGCGTGGTGGGTGTAGCTGGCCTGGGTGAGGTAGCCGCCCGAGGTGTGCAGGATGCCCTTGGGCTTACCGGTGGTGCCCGAGGTGTAGAGGATGAACAGCGGGTGCTCGGCGTCGTGCGCCTCGGGGGTGTGCTCGGTGGACTGGCGCGCGGTGATCTCGTGCCACCAGACGTCGCGGCCCTCGGTCCACGGGATGTCCTGCCCGGTGCGGCGGACCACCAGGACGTGCTCGACGCCGTCGACCTTGGTGAGCGCCTCGTCGATGGCCGGCTTGAGGGCGGAGGGCTTGCCGCGCCGGTAGCCGCCGTCGGCGGTGATGACGAGCTTGGCCTCGGCGTCCTGGATGCGGGAGGCGACGGCGTCGGAGGAGAAGCCGCCGAAGACCACCGAGTGGGTGGCGCCGATCCGGGCGCAGGCGAGCATCGCGACGACCGCCTCGGCGATCATCGGCAGGTAGACGGCGACCCGGTCGCCCTTGCGGACGCCGAGCTCCAGCAGCGCGTTCGCGGCCTGCGAGACCTCGTCCTTGAGCTGGGCGTACGTGATCGAACGGCCGTCGCCGGGCTCGCCCTCGAAGTGGATGGCGACCCGGTCGCCCAGGCCGTTCTCCACGTGGCGGTCGACGCAGTTGTACGCGACATTGAGCTTGCCGTCGGCGAACCACTTGGCGAAGGGAGGGTTGGACCAGTCGAGGGTCTCGGTCGGCTCGACGGCCCAGGTGAGGCGACGGGCCTGCTCGGCCCAGAAGCCCAGACGGTCCTCGGAGGCCTGCGCGTACGCGGCCACGGTGACGTTGGCGGCGGCGGCGAGCTCTGCCGGAGGGGCGAAGCGCCGCTCCTCCTTGAGCAGGTTGGCCAGGCTCTCGTTGCTCAACGCGCACTCCTCATCGAGTCATGATCGGGGGCGATCCCGTGCGTGGGGATTGTCCCGTGTGTCCCAGCGCACAGCTCACCAGGCGAACGGGGCAGTTGACAAGAGGCTCCTGTGAATTGGTGTAGACCTTTGACCGACGGCCGGGCGGCGGCCGACCGGCGACCGGTCGGCCTCGCGTCCGGTCCGCCGCGGAGGACCGGACGACCGTTCGGGGGTGGGTGGGCCCGTGCCCCGGCCCGCCCGGCGGGGACACGGACCCGGCTCTCAGGCGGCCAGCCGGGGGCCCTCCTCGCCGCCCTCGACCGGAACCCGATCATCCTCCCTCACCCGTTCGGCCGATGCTGTGTTCGGCCGGACATCGGGGCCGGTTCCGATGGGGGCCTCGGTGTGGTGTTCGATTCCGTTCGCGTCCTTCCCGGTGCGGGCCTCGACCGGGCTGAACGTCCCGGCGGCCCGGTCGAGGACGTAGGCCTGGGCCGTCGCGAGGTCGAAGTACATCCCGACCAGCCGCAGGGTGCCCTCCTCGACCCGGCGCTCCACCGCCGGGTTGGCCAGCAACTGGTCCAGCTGCTGGACCACGTTGGTGATGCAGAGCTGCTCCACGACGTCCACCGCGGGCCGGGCGGCGAACTCCGCCGGGACCCGTCGGAGCCGGTCCAGCGAGCCGCGGCCGTTGCGCAGCCAGCGGGTCAGCGGGGTGGGCGGCCCGGGGCGCTCGTGCACGCCGTCCAGCAGGGCCTGCATCGCTCCGCAGCCGGAGTGGCCGCAGACCGTGATCGAGCGCACCTCCAGCACCTCGACCGCGTACTGCACCGCGGCGGCCACCGAGTCGTCCGCCGCGCCGGGTTCGTGCGGGGCCGGCACCAGGTTGCCCACGTTCCGCACGGTGAACAGGTCCCCCGGACCGCTGTTGGTGATCATGCTGGTGACCATCCGGGAGTCCGCGCAGGTCAGGAAGAGCTGGGAGGGCGTCTGCCCCTCGCGCGCCAGCCGGGCGAGTTCCGGCCGGACCAGCGGGGCGGTGTGCAGCTGGAACACCCGGACGCCGTCCAGCAGTCGGCCGTGCGGGTCCTCCTGCTGCTCGATGCAGTGGTGGCCGACCCAGGGCGTCCAGGCCCGGCAGCGGTGCGGGCCCGGTGAACTGCCCGCACGCACGGTGCCGTCCGGGTCGAGCACCTCGTCGTCCTGGCGGCGCGTCACCATCGAGACCAGGCCGCCCGCCTCCTGGTGCCCGGCCCGCCAGGTGTGCAGCGTCTCGTACGCGGCGTGGTCCAGGAAGGAGCCGTCGTGGACCACGGTGACCTCGGCCCCGGCCGGGATGCCGGCCAGTGCCCGACCGAGCCGGGGCACGGTGGTGAAGGTGAGCGGGCCGTGCGTCCGGACGGTGACCGCGCCCCCGGGGCCGGTCTCCACGTCCACGTGGGCGCGGGTCAGCCGGTAGAGGGCGAGCAGGACGGCGGTGCCGGCGCCGATCGCGACGCCCCACAGTACGCCGGCGGCCACCACACCGAGCACGGTGATCAGGTAGACCGGGAACTCGCGGTGCCGGTGCACCTTGCGGATGTGCGCGAAGCTCACCATCTGCAGCCCGACCACCAGCACCAGCGCGGCGAGCGCGGCCAGGGGGATCCGGCGCAGTCCGCCGGTCAGCGCCAGCGCGGCGGCCAGCACCCAGACGCCGTGCAGCACCGAGGCCCACCTGGTCTGGCCGCCGGCCCGCACGTTGGCGGTGCTGCGCACCGCGCCCCCGGCGACCGGCAGCCCGCCGACCAGTCCGCTCACCAGGTTGGCGAGGCCCTGCCCGCGCAGTTCGCGGTCGAGGTCGCCGGTGCGGCGGGACATCCGGTCGGTCGCGACGGCGGACAGCAGCGACTCCACGCTGGCCACGGCGGTGACGGTGAGGACGGCGGCGAGCAGCCCGAGGACCGGGCCGTGCGGCAGCGCGGGCAGGAGTGCCTGCGGCCGCCAGGCGGGCAGCTCGATGTGGGCGAGCCGCAGGTCCAGGGCGAACACGAGGGCGGTGGCCAGTGCGACCCCGGCCAGTGGGCCGGGGACCCTGGCCAGCCGGGCGCCGAACTCGCCCGCTCGGCCGGGCAGTCGGCCGAGCCGGGGCCAGCCGACCAGGACGGCCACGGTCACCGCGCCGGCCAGCAGCGCGGGTGGGTGCGGGCCGGCCAACTGGCCGGGAAGGGCCAGGATGTCGGCGATCGCGGAGCTCTGCGGCGAGCCGCCGAGGACGACGTGCAACTGCGCGATGGCGATGGTGATCCCGACCCCCGCCAGCATGCCGTGCACGATCGCGGGCGAGACGGCGAGCGCGGTCCGGGCCACCCGGCGTGCGCCGAGCAGGAGTTGGAGCAGGCCAGCGGCGACGGTGATGGCGCAGGTGGCCCGCCAGCCGTACTGGGCGATCAGTCCGGCGGTGATCACCGTCAGCGCCGCCGAGGGGCCACTGACCTGGAGCGGTGTGCCGCCGAACAGCCCGACCACGATGCCGCCCACGGCCGCGGCGGCCAGGCCGGCGGTGAGCGGGGCGCCGGTGGCGAGCGCGATGCCGAGGGAGAACGGCACGGCGATCAGAAAGACCACGAGGGACGCGGAGAGGTCCTGGGCCCACCGGATGCGGGGGCCCGCGCCCGGCGGCGCGTGGTCGGTGGTGTCGGAGGCGATGGGGGCACTGGAGATGTCGAGGGTCATTGTCTTCCCGTCTGTCCGGGGGAGCGAACGCAGTCAGGTCCGGCGGTGAATCCGGGGTGGGGCTCCGGGGCGGATCGGCTGTCGTGGGCGCGACGGTGTGGCGGGATGGCGTGGGCGCGGCGGGGGAGTGCGGGTGTCACCGGCCGGCGTTGACCATCAGGCCCGCCAGGGCTTCGGGCGAGGTGCGGGACGTCTCACCGGGGGCCACCGGGCGAACCATCAAGACTCGGTAAACCGAGGGTAATGAAAGCTTTGCACAGCGTGGTTCCGGGAGGGAAGCGGAAAACCCCCTGATTCACCCCAATGGGTGGTGGCCTAACGGTCGGGAATCTGCTGGTCGCAGCGGTCGTGGCTCCCGTCCGCCGGGGTCGGCTCCGGAGCCGGGCGCGGCGAACGGGCCGCGACCTCCCGGAGCGGGGGAGGTCC
>NZ_JBHVEU010000551.1:0-5208 GCF_042802075.1 Kitasatospora sp. NPDC057518 | reverse complement strand
GCCTCCAGCCGGTCGAGAGCCACGCTCAGCCGCCGCAGGGTCGCCAGCGCCCAGCGCTACGCGGGCACCGAGGCCACGCCGGGGGCGAGGAAGGCCTTGCCGTTCACCCGCTCCGAGACGCCCTCACGGTCCAGGTACGGGGTGATCCCGCCCAGGTGGAAGGGCCAGCCGGCACCGGTGATCATGCAGAGGTCGATGTCCTGCGCCTCGGCGACGACACCCTCCTCCAGCATCAGGCCGATCTCCTGCGCCACGGCCTCCAGGGCGCGGGCGCGGACCTGCTCCCCGGTGAGCACCGAGTCGCCGAAGGTCAGCAGCTCCAGCACCTCGGGGTCGAGGACCTGCTGGCCGTCCGTCCAGGTGTAGAAGCCGCGCTTGCCGGCCTTGACCACCTTGGCGAGGTTCTCGGAGACGGTGAACCGCTCCGGGAAGGCGCCGTGCAGGGTCTCCGAGACGTGCAGGGCGATGGCCGGGCCGACCAGCTCCAGCAGCACGATCGGGGACATCGGCAGGCCGAGCGGCTCGACGGCCTTCTCGACGTCGGCGATCGGGGTGCCCTCGTCGATGATGCCCTGGATCTCGCCCATGAAGCGGGTCAGGATCCGGTTCACCACGAACGCGGGGCGGTCCTTGCAGAGCACCGAGGTCTTCTTCAGCTTCTTGGACACCGCGAAGGCGGTGGCCAGCGAGGCGTCGTCCGTCGAGTCGCCGCGGACGATCTCCAGCAGCGGCAGGATCGCGACCGGGTTGAAGAAGTGGAAGCCGACGACCCGCTCGGGGTGCTTCAGCTTCGAGGCCATCTCGGTGACCGACAGCGAGGAGGTGTTGGTCGCCAGCACGCAGGTCGGCGAGACCACGTCCTCCAGGTCCGCGAAGACGGCCTGCTTGACGCCCATCTCCTCGAACACGGCCTCGATCACGAAGTCCGCGTCGCCGAAGGCGGCGGCCTTGTCCAGCGAGCCGGAGACCAGGCCCTTGAGACGGTTGGCCTTGTCCTGGCCGATCCGGCCCTTGCCGAGCAGCTTGTCGATCTCGGCGTGGACGTAGCCGACGCCCTTGTCCACGCGCGCCTGGTCGATGTCGGTGAGGACCACCGGCACCTCCAGACGGCGGGCGAACAGCAGCGCCAGCTGCGAGGCCATCAGACCGGCGCCGACGACGCCGACCTTGGTGACCGGGCGGGCCAGCGACTTGTCCGGCGCGCCGACCGGGCGCTTGGCCCGGCGCTGCACCAGGTTGAAGGCGTAGATGCCGCTGCGCAGCTCGCCGCTCATGATGAGGTCGGCCAGGGCCGCGTCCTCGGCGTCGAAGCCGGCCTGCAGGCTGGCCTTGTCCGCGAGGTCGAAGTCCTTGGCGGCGGCGATGATGTCCAGCGCCTTGTAGGCGGCCGGAGCGGCGCCGTGCACCTTGGCGTCGGCGACCATGCGGCCCCAGAGGACGGCGTCGTCCCAGGCCTTGCCGCGGTCGATCGCCTCGCGCTCGACGACGACGTCGCCCTTGACGACCTTGGCGGCCCAGAGCAGCGACTGCTCCAGGAAGTCGGCCGGCTCGAAGATCGCGTCGGCGATCCCCAGCTCGAACACGTCCTTGCCCTTGAGCTGCTTGTTCTGGTTCATCGAGTTCTCGACGATGACCTTGACGGCCTTACCGGCACCCACCAGGTTCGGCAGGATGGTGCAGCCGCCCCAGCCGGGGACGAGGCCGAGGAAGACCTCGGGCAGCGAGAAGGCCGGGACGCCCGCCGACACCGTGCGGTAGTCGCAGTGCAGGCCGACCTCGACGCCGCCGCCCATCGCCGCGCCGTTGTAGAAGGCGAAGGTGGGGACGGGCAGCGTGGCGATCCGCTGGAAGACGTCGTGGCCGCCCTTGCCGATGGCCAGCGCGTCCGCGTGCTCCTTGAGCAGCTCGACGCCCTTGAGGTCGGCGCCGACCGCGAAGATGAACGGCTTGCCGGTGATCGCGGCACCGACGATCGTGCCCTCGGCGGCCTCGGTCGCGACCTGGTCCAGCGCCTCGTTCAGCTTGAGCAGCGAGCCCGGGCCGAAGGTGGTCGGCTTGGTGTGGTCGAAGCCGTTGTCCAGGGTGATCAGGGCCAGCCGGCCGGCCTGCAGCGGCAGGTCGAGGTGGCGGACGTGCGCGGTCGTGACGACCTCGCCCGGGAAGAGCTCGGCGCCGCGGGTCAGCAGCTCGGTGGTGTTCGTCATGGTCACTTACCACCCTCGAGCTCGGTGTTCTGGGTCGCTCCGCTCCAGTGCGGGTTCTCCCAGATGATGGTGCCGCCCATGCCGAAGCCGATGCACATCGTGGTGAGGCCGTAGCGGACGTCCGGGCGCTGCTCGAAGCGGCGGGCCAGCTGATTCATCAGGCGCACGCCGGAGGAGGCCAGCGGGTGGCCGAAGGCGATCGCGCCGCCGTACGGGTTGACCCGCTCGTCGTCGTCCGCGATGCCGTAGTGGTCCAGGAAGGACAGGACCTGGACGGCGAAGGCCTCGTTGATCTCGAAGGCCTGGATGTCGTCGATGGTCAGACCGGCCTTGGCCAGCGCCTTCTCGGTGGCCGGCACCGGGCCGATGCCCATGACCTCGGGCTCGACGCCCGCGAAGGCGAAGGAGACCAGGCGCATCTTGACCGGGAGGCCGAGCTCCTCGGCGACGTCCTCGGCGGCCAGCAGCGAGGCGGTGGCGCCGTCGTTCAGACCGGCCGAGTTGCCCGCGGTGATGTTGCCGTGCGGGCGGAACGGGGTCTTCAGGCCGGCCAGCGACTCCATCGTGGTGCCCGGGCGCAGCGGCTCGTCCACGGTGGCCAGGCCCCAGCCGGTCTCGCCGACCTCGGGGTTGGTGTTGCGGATCGAGATCGGCACCAGGTCGGGCTGGATGTCGCCGTTGGCGTACGCCTTGGCGGCCTTCTCCTGGGAGCGCACGGCGTAGGCGTCGCAGCGCTCCTTGGTCAGGTGCGGGAACCGGTCGTGCAGGTTCTCCGCGGTCATGCCCATGAACAGGGCGGACTCGTCGACCAGCTTCTCGGAGACGAAGCGCGGGTTCGGGTCGACGCCCTCGCCCATCGGGTGGCGGCCCATGTGCTCGACACCGCCGGCCACGACCACGTCGTACGCGCCGAAGGCGATGCCGCCGGCGGTGGTGGTCACGGCGGTCAGCGCGCCGGCGCACATGCGGTCGATCGCGTAGCCGGGGACGGACTTCGGCAGGCCGGACAGCAGGGCGGCGGTGCGCCCGATGGTCAGGCCCTGGTCGCCGATCTGCGTGGTGGCCGCGACGGCGACCTCGTCGATGCGCTCGACGGGCAGGTTCGGGTTACGGCGCACGAGCTCCCGGATGCACTTGACGACGAGGTCGTCGGCGCGCGTCTCGTGGTAGATGCCCTTCGGGCCTGCCTTGCCGAACGGGGTGCGGACGCCATCGACGAAGACGACGTCCCTCGCGGTACGAGGCACGGGGGCTCTCCTCCCAGGGACCAACATGACGATTGGGCGGGCTGCCGCCGTCGAAGACCCGAGCGGCGCCGCATCACCGCCATGCTACCCGCCGGTAACCAACCTGCCCAGGCCCCTCGGAGGGATCTGACCATGTGTCCCCCGACACGTTCCCCGGCCCGTCCGACCAGGAGCGTCGTTCCCGGGTGCGACGAACGGGTACGACGGGAGGGCACGGCGAAGGGGTACGACGAAGGGGATGCCACCCGTACGGATGACATCCCCTTCCACGTGTTGCCGTGATCGGTCCTGGAGCGTGATCAGTCCTGGGCTGCGGCCGCGGCCGCGGCGAACGCGGCGGCCACCGCCGGCGCCACCAGGTCCACCTGCCACTGCCGGGCGCCGAACCCGCGCAGCGCGGCGGCCACGGCCTCGGGGCCCGGCTCGGTCGGCGGGTGCCAGCAGACCCGGCGGACGGTGTCCGGGGTCATCAGGTTCTCGGCCGGCACGTGGTACCGCTCGGCCAGCTCGCTGATCGCGGCGCGCGCGCCGGACAGCCGGGCGGCGGCCACCGGGTCCTTCTCGGCCCAGGCCCGCGGCGGCGGCGGTCCGTCGTGCGGCGCGGTGGCCGGCGGCAGCATGTTCTCCGGGATCTCCCGGGCGCGCTGCACGGCCGCCAGCCACTGCTCCAGCTGGCGCCGGTGCACCCGCGGGCCGAAGCCCTGGACGGCCTGCAGGGCGGCGATGTTCAGCGGCATGGCCAGCGCGGCGTTGACGATCGCCGCGTCGGCGAGCACCCGGCCGGGGGAGACGTCGCGGTCCTGCGCCATCCGGTCGCGGACCAGCCACAGCTCGCGCACCACGGCCAGCTGACGGCGGCGGCGGATCTTGTGCAGCTGCGAGGTGCGGCGCCACGGGTCGTTGCGCGGGCCCGGGCGGGGCGCGGCGGCGATCGAGGCGAACTCCTCCATCGCCCAGCCGAGCTTGCCCTGGGCGTCCAGCTCCTGTTCGAGTGCGTCGCGCAGCTCGACCAGCACCTCGACGTCCAGAGCGGCGTAGCGCAGCCACGGCTCGGGCAGCGGGCGGGTGGACCAGTCGACCGCGGAGTGCTCCTTGGACAGGCTCAGCCCGAGCACGTTCTCGGTCATCGGCCCGAGGCCGACCCGGGCGAAGCCGGCGATCCGCCCGGCCAGCTCGGTGTCGAACAGGCGCTGGGGTCTCATGCCGACGTCGGACAGGCAGGGCAGGTCCTGGCTGGCCGCGTGGACGACCCACTCGGCGTCCTCGACGGCCTTGCCGAGCGCACTGAGGTCCGGGCAGGCGATCGGGTCGATCAGGGCGGAGCCGGAACCCGCGCGGCGCAGCTGGATGAGGTAGGCGCGCTGCCCGTAGCGGTAGCCGGAGGCCCGTTCGGCATCGACGGCCACCGGTCCGGTGCCCGCGGCGAAGGCGGCGACGACGGCGCCCAGCGCCTGTTCGTCCGCCACGACGGGCGGGATCCCCTCCCTCGGCTCAAGGAGCGGGACCGGGGCTGCTTCTTCTGGGATGGCTGCTACGGCGTCGGTCACCCCCCAAGGGTACGACGGTCCTCGCGGCCGGGAGTGTTGTCGGACTGGTCAGACTGTTGATCGCCCGGGGGCGGCCCGCCCCGCTCCGGGGCGCGGTTCGCCCGCCGCGGGCCCTCCGGGGGTGACGGGAGTTCGGCGGCGGGAGGTTGACGACGGGAGTTCGACGGCGGGCCCCGGAACAGCGCCGCGGCGGCCGAGGAGGAAACGTTC
>NZ_JBHVEU010000550.1:0-5218 GCF_042802075.1 Kitasatospora sp. NPDC057518 | reverse complement strand
CGGGACCTCCTGCCGGAGGCCCCGGGCGTCCGACGCGCCTGTGCGGTACGTCAGTTGACGTTGACGGCGGCCCAGGTCGCGGCGACGGCGCTGTACTCGGCGCTGGAGGCGCCGTACAGGTCGGCGGCGGCCTTCAGGGTGCCGGTGCGGGCGCCCGCGTAGTTGGTGGTGGAGGTGAAGTAGGTGGTCAGCGCGCGGTACCAGATCTGTGCGGCCTTGTCCCGGCCGATGCCCGCGAGCGTGGAGCCGTTGGAGGTCGGGCTGTTGTAGCTGACGCCGTTGATGGTCTTGGCGCCGCTGCCCTCGGCGAGCAGGTAGAAGAAGTGGTTGGCGACGCCGGAGGAGTAGTGGACGTCCTTGTTGCCGACGGTGGAGGACCAGTAGTCGGCCGAGGCGCCGTCCTTGGACGGCTTGTCCATGTAGCGCAGCGGGGTGCCGTCCCCGTTGATGTTGATCAACTCGCCGATCAGGTAGTCCGGCTTGTCGGAGGGCAGGTTGGCGTAGAACTCGACCATCGTGCCGAAGATGTCCGAGGTGGCCTCGTTCAGGCCGCCGGACTCGCCCGAGTAGTTGAGGTTGGCGGTGGCGGAGGTGACGCCGTGGCTCATCTCGTGGCCGGCCACGTCGAGTTCGGTGAGCGGGTGGGTGTTGCCGCTGCCGTCGCCGTACGTCATGCAGAAGCAGGAGTCGTCCCAGAACGCGTTCACGTAGTTGGAACCGTAGTGGACCCGGCTGGTGGCGCCGACGCCGTTGTTCTTGATGCCGTTGCGGCCGAAGGTGTTCTTGTAGAAGTCCCAGGTGACCGCCGCACCGTACTGGGCGTCCACGGCGGCGGACTCGCTGTTGGAGGACAGGCCGTTGCCGAAGCTGTTGCTCGTGTTGGCGACCAGGGTGCCCGAGCCGGAGGTCTTGCCCTTCAGGGTGTACGTGGCCTGGCCGCCGCGGGTCGCGTCCTTGAGCTGGTAGCTCGAACCGCTCTGGGTGGTGGTCAGCGGGACGGAGCCGACGAAGACGCCCTTGCCGGTGCCGGCGGCGGTCCGCACCTGCTCGTGGCTGGAGAGTACCTCGCCGCTCGCCGCGTCGGTGACCAGCAGCTGGCGGCTCGGGGTGCCGTCGGCGCGCTCGCCCTCGACCGTGGTGCGGTACGCCAGGCGCGGGCTGCCGTCGGTGGCCCACACGACCAGCTCGGCCTTGCCGGTCTGGTGCACGGCGGTCAGCGGGGACTCGTCCTTGTCGGCGGCGATGCCCACGGTGGACTGCACGGCGCCGGTCGCCTGGTCGGCGGCCTTGTCGGCGGGGATCTGCGGGGTGAGGCTCGGCAGGGCGATGGTGGCGCCGGTGGCCTTGTCCACCGAGGTGGTCGAGCCGTCGGCCTTCTGGTGCACCACCAGGTCGCCGCCCAGGACGGGGAGGCCGGCGAAGGTGCGCTCGTAGCGCAGGTGGCGGGTGCCGTCGGCGTCCACCACGGCGTCCTTGGCCACCAGTTGCTCCTGGCCGCCCAGGGCCAGGGCGTGCGCGACCTTGCCGGCCTGGCCGTTGGCCAGGGCGATCAGGTCGGCGCGCTGCTTCGCGCCCTGGGACTGCGGGCCGGGGTCCGCGACGGCTGCGGTGCTCACCTGGACGACACCGGTGAGCAGGGCGGTGGCGGAGAGTACGGCGACTGCGGCGAGCTTTCGCTTCACGAACGAGTCCTTCCGGAAAACCGCGAGCGGGCGCGGTCGCGCGGCGTTCCGGGGGCCGGGGACGGCACCTGAGGGGCGGAACGGGCGCTGACGTGCGGGCCCCGTGCGGACTGAGCGGCTTCGCCACCGGTGGGTGGGGGTGGTGGCTGCCGAACGGGGTTGATCGAAAGCATGACAATCGAGCAAATCAAATGACAGGTCTTGCTCATGAATTGGCCAAGTCCCGCCACGGCGGAGGAATGTGAACGGATGGACAAAAGGGGCAAATCGTCCTGGTTTACAGCGGGTTACCGTCCGAACCGAAGCCTGGTGGCGCGGCGCCGGGCCGCTCCGGGGCCAACCCCGGTGCGCCGGTGGCCCGTTGCCGCGCGTTCACGCCGGCGCAATGTCCTGGTATGGACCTGGCCGTCCGATTGGCGGGTTCCCGCCACGTGTTGCGCTTGTCCACCATCAGGACGCCTGGTAGCACACGTCCCGTCCGCCGGTACGGTAAGGAGGTGGCCAAGCCCCTCGCTCTCGACTTCGACCCGATCGCCCGCGCCGACGAGCTGTGGACCCGCCGTTGGGGCGGGGTCCCCTCGATGGCGGCGATCACCTCGGTCATGCGCGCCCACCAGATCCTGCTCTCCCGGGTGGACGCGGTGCTCAAGCCGTACGGGCTGACCTTCGCCCGCTACGAGGCCCTGGTGCTGCTGACCTTCAGCCGGACCGGCGAGCTCTCGCTCTCCAAGATCGGCGAGCGGCTCATGGTCCACCCGACCAGCGTCACCAACACCGTCGACCGCCTGGAGCGGGCCGGCCTGGTCGCCCGCCGCCCCAACCCGCTGGACGGCCGCGGCGTGCTGGCCGCGATCACCGGGCGCGGCCGCGAGGTGGTCGAGGAGGCGACCCGGGAGCTGATGGCGATGGAGTTCGGGCTGGAGGAGTACGACGCCGAGCAGTGCCACCAGGTGTTCGAACTGCTCAGGCCGCTGCGGATCGCGGCCGGCGACTTCGCCGAGCCGTCCGAGGGGGCTGCGAAGGGCCGGGCGTGAAGGCGGCTACCCTCGTGTGAGCGGTGCGCGGATCCGGGCGTACCGGCGGACCGTGCCGAGCGAGGCGAGGAAGATCATGAAGGCGACCCCCCTGCTGGGCTGGTACCGGGCCCTGGCCATTGCGACCGGTACGGCGCTGCTGGTGTTCTGCGGCTTCATGGTCGCGAAGTACGGCTTCGACGCGGCCAAGGACGTGACCACGTACGTCGCGATGCTGCACGGCTACCTCTACATCGGGTACTTCGTGGTGACCTTCATGCTCGGGCAGAAGCTGAAGTGGCCGATGGGCCGGCTGGTGCTCACCCTGGCGGCGGGCTGCATCCCGTTCCTCTCCTTCGTCTTCGAGCGCAAGGTGGCCCGCGAGGCCGCCGAGCAGCTCCCGGCGGGCGGCGGCGCCCGCCAGCCGGCCGGCGTCTGAGCCCCGGGCTCCGACTTCCGGGCTCCGACTCCCAGGTTTCGCGAGAGCGCCCCTTCCCCGACCGGGGGAGGGGCGCTCCGGCGTTCCCGGGCCCCGTTCGGGCGGCTCCCGGAGCCCCCGGGCCGGATTCCGGGTCCCTTTCGGGGGATCGCGGGCCGTGCGGGCGGGTTGTCCATCGACAAGTACTAGGACGTCCGAGTAAATTGTTAGGACGTCCTACTAGCTGTGCCGCCCCGTCGCCGCGGCGGCCGTACGGAGCGGAGTTCGGGATCATGGACGCCGAGGAGATCGAGCGGGGCCGGCAGCGCTGGCAGCAGCGGTACGACAAGGCCCGCAAGCGCGACGCGGACTTCACCACCCTCTCCGGCGACGAGGTCGAGCCGGTCTACGGCCCGCCCGCCGGGCAGGCCTACGAGGGCTTCGAGCGGATCGGCTGGCCGGGCGAGTACCCGTACACCCGCGGTCTGCACCCGACCGGCTACCGGGGCCGCACCTGGACCATCCGCCAGTTCGCCGGCTTCGGCAACGCCCAGCAGACCAATGAGCGCTACCGGATGATCCTGGACGCGGGCGGCGGCGGCCTCTCGGTCGCCTTCGACATGCCGACCCTGATGGGCTACGACTCGGACGACCCGAAGTCGCTCGGCGAGGTCGGCCACTGCGGCGTGGCCATCGACTCGGCCGCCGACATGGAGGTGCTGTTCGACGGCATCCCGCTCGGCGGGGTCACCACCTCGATGACGATCAGCGGCCCGGCCGTGCCGGTCTTCTGCATGTACCTGGTGGCCGCCGAGCGCCAGGGCGTGGACCCGGCGGTGCTCAACGGCACCCTCCAGACGGACATCTTCAAGGAGTACATCGCGCAGAAGGAGTGGCTCTTCGCCCCCGAGCCGCACCTGCGCCTGATCGGCGACCTGATGGCCTACTGCGCCGAGGGCATCCCCGCGTACAAGCCGCTGTCGGTCTCCGGCTACCACATCCGCGAGGCCGGGGCCACGGCCGCGCAGGAGCTGGCGTACACCCTCGCGGACGGCTTCGGCTACGTCGAGCTGGGCCTGTCCCGCGGCCTGGACGTGGACGTCTTCGCGCCCGGCCTGTCCTTCTTCTTCGACGCGCACCTGGACTTCTTCGAGGAGATCGCCAAGTTCCGCGCCGCGCGCCGGATCTGGGCCCGCTGGATGCGCGAGCGCTTCGGCGCCAAGACCGACAAGGCGCAGTGGCTGCGCTTCCACACCCAGACCGCCGGCGTCTCGCTGACCGCGCAGCAGCCGTACAACAACGTGGTCCGCACCGCCGTCGAGGCGCTGGCCGCGGTGCTCGGCGGCACCAACTCGCTGCACACCAACGCCCTGGACGAGACCCTGGCGCTGCCCTCCGAGCAGGCCGCCGAGATCGCCCTGCGCACCCAGCAGGTGCTGATGGAGGAGACCGGTGTCGCCAACGTCGCCGACCCGCTGGGCGGTTCCTGGTACGTCGAGGCGCTGACCGACCGGATCGAGCAGCAGGCCGAGGCGATCTTCCAGCGGATCCTGGACAAGGGCCGCGAGGACCACGAGATCGGCCCGATCACCTCCGGCATCCTGCGCGGCATCGAGGAGGGCTGGTTCACCGGGGAGATCGCCGAGGCGGCCTTCCAGTACCAGCAGTCGGTGGAGAAGGGCGACAAGCGCGTGGTCGGCGTCAACTGCCACCCGCGCAGCGTCACCCCGGAGCTGGAGATCCTGCGGGTCAGCCACGAGGTCGAACGCGAGCAGGTCCGGGTGCTGCGGGAGCGCAAGGCGGCCCGGGACGACGCGGCCGTCCGGGCCGGGCTGGACGCCATGCTGGCGGCGGCGCGCTCGGGCGAGTCGATGATCCCGCCGATGCTGGACGCGGTGCGCGCCGAGGCGACGCTGGGCGAGATCTGCAACGCGCTGCGCGAGGAGTGGGGCACGTACCAGGAGAACGCGATGTTCTGAGGCCGCGGCCGACGCGGAGCCGCCGTACGGGATCCACCCTTTCCTGTCCCTCGGTCTCTCAGCGTGGAGAAGACGATGATCATTTATGGAGTCGCGGCACTGGCGGTGTGCCTGCTCGCGGGCACC
>NZ_JBHVEU010000549.1:0-5248 GCF_042802075.1 Kitasatospora sp. NPDC057518 | reverse complement strand
GCCGGACACCGCACCCGCCCTCGCGGAGCCGTTCCGCGGTCGCGTCGGCGCGCCCGGACCGGGCGGTGCGAATACGATCCGGATTTCCCTCCGCGCGATGAACGGCGGACCGGATCGCGGTGAACCGCGAGCCTCCGAATACTCTTACCCCGCCGGCACGTTCGAACAGAAAACCGTCCCCCGGCGGCCGGCCGCTCTCCCGGCCCCCACCTGCGCAACGGCCGTACCCGGCATGCCCATTCCCCCTTTTGGCGATCCACCCCCGCAACCGCCGCGCGGAACGCGCCGACACGGTCGGGGAGTCGCACAATCCCTGTCGTCCCGAACGTCCGGACGACGAACGCGCAACAGTCTTCACGGCGGGTCAGCCGCTCGCAACCCCTTCCGATTGAACGGAGAGCGACCGCCGTCGGTAATCGGAACGCCAAAATCCCAGGTGCGACTCCCGGCCGCGCCCGGAACGCCCGAGAACGGGCGCGAATTCTTTGGCCGAAAATATGAGGTTCGGATCCCACCAGCCACTCGAACAGTCATTCGTCGAAATAGCCGAGTGATTTACCGGGCGCCTGTGACGAATGTGGTGACTGTGATGCCTGGGATTGCTGTGCCGGAATGCGACGGAATTCACCGGGCGGGCCGCGAGTGGCACTTCCCGGGGCCCGAGCGCCCGGGCCCCGGCCGACCGGCCCCCCACCGGCCGGTCACCCGGGCACCGGCGCGGCTACCACCAGTGCGGCGGCGGCCCCTGCGAGCCCGCCGGGTACTCGTCCAGCGGGACCAGCCCCCGCTCCCAGGCGGCCAGCACCGGTTCGAGCACCCGCCAGGCCTCCTCGGCCTCGTCGCCGCGGATGGACAGCGCCGGATCGCCGTTCAGGACGTCCAGCAGCAGCCGCCCGTACGCGGGCAGGTCCTGCGGCTCCATCCGCGCGGTCAGCGAGAGCGGGACGAGCTCGTGGGCGTGGGCGCCGATGCCGGTCAGGTCCAGGGCCAGCCCCTCCGGCTCCAGCTCGAACCGCAGCACGTTGGGCCGGGCCT
Source organism: Kitasatospora sp. NPDC057518 (assembly GCF_042802075.1). NCBI lineage: Bacteria > Bacillati > Actinomycetota > Actinomycetes > Kitasatosporales > Streptomycetaceae > Kitasatospora > Kitasatospora sp. NPDC057518. The sequence continues at coordinate 4,213 of NZ_JBHVEU010000549.1, read as the reverse complement.
CCCCGCGGTGGCCCTTCCCGCCGTGGCCCTCCCCGCCGTGTCCCTCCCCGCCGGGGCTCTTCCCGCCGTGGCTCTTCCCGCCGGGGCCGAACGGCAGGTGGGGCACCGGGCGGAAGTGCACCGCGACCTCCTTGCGGTCCGCCCCCAGGGCCTTGCCGCTGCGCAGCCGGAACCGCGTCCCGGCCCACCGCCAGCTGTCCAGCTCCAGTTCCACCTCGGCGAAGGTCTCGGTGCCGCGCGCCGGGTCCACGCCCTCCTCCTCGGCGTACGCGGGGACGTCCCGGTCCCCGATCCGGCCCGGCAGGTAGCGGGCCCGCCGGGTGCGGTGCACCACGTCGTGCTCGGTCAGCGGCCGTACGGAGCGCAGCACGTCCACCTTCCGGTCGCGCAGGTCCCGTTCGCCGAGCGTGAGCGGCGGTTCCATGGCCACCAGGCAGAGCAGTTGCAGCAGGTGGTTCTGGACCATGTCCTTGAGCGCCCCGACCCGGTCGTAGTACCCGGCCCGGCCCTCCAGTGCCAGCGTCTCGTCCCAGGTGATGTCCACCTCGGCGATGTGGGTGCTGTTCCAGAGGGGTTCGAGCACCCGGTTGGCCAGCCGGCTGCCGAGGACGTTCTGGACGGTCGTCATGGCCAGGAAGTGGTCGACCCGGAACACCGCCCGCTCCGGCAGGAGTTCGGCGAGCAGCCGGTTCAGCTCCCGCGCGCCGGCCAGGTCCTCGCCGAACGGCTTCTCCAGCACGATCCGGCTGCCCTCCGGCAGGCCCGCCGCGTGCAGGGCGGTGACCGCGGCGGGGAAGAGCGCCGGCGGGAGGGCCAGGTAGACGGCCACCGGCCCCTCCCCGGCGACGACCGCGGCCACGTCGGCGGGGTCGGTGACGTCGGCCCGCCGGTAGTCGAGGGCGGAGACCACCGCCTCCCCGGCCCCGGCCGGGAGGGCGCCGCCGTGCCGGTCGAGCCGCTCCGCGGCCCACGCCCGGTACCGCCCGGTGTCCCAGTCCTCCCGGCTCGCCCCGGTCACCCGGAGCGCGTCGCCGGTGTGCCCCGCCGCCCGCAGCGCGGCCAGCGCCGGCAGCAGGAAGCGGGCGCTGAGGTCCCCGGTGCCGCCGAGGATCGCGAGCCGGTCGATCATCCCCGTCCCCCCGTCCGGGCCAGGTTCACGCCGCTGGAGATGATCCCGATGTGGCTGAACGCCTGGGGGAAGTTGCCCATGAACTCTCCTGTGGACGGGTCGATCTGCTCGGACACCAGCCCCAGCGGGCTCGCCCGGGAGCACAGCGAGGCGTACAGCTCCCCGGCCTCGTCGGTCCGGCCCTGGCCGACCAGGTTGTCGACCAGCCAGAAGCTGCACAGCACGAAGGCGCCCTCGTCGCCCGGCAGCCCGTCCGGGGACTCCTCGTGCAGGTAGCGGTAAAGCAGCCCGCCGCCCGCCGACAGGCGCTCGGCGACGGCCGCGGCGGTCGCCACCATCCGCGGGTGGTCGGCCGGCACCACCCGGCGCAGCGGGAGCGCGAGCAGGCTCGCGTCCAGCGTGCCGCCGCCGTCCAGGTGGGCGCTGAGGGTCTTGGCTTCCTCGTCCCAGGACTGCTCCAGGACGAGCCGGCGCAGCTCCTCGGCCGAGGCGCGCCAGCGGTCCGGCCCGTCGGACCGGCCGAGCCGCTCGCCGATCCGGGCGGCCCGGTCCAGGGCCACCTGGCACAGGCCCGCCGAGTACGTGAACACCCGGCCCTCGCTGCGCACTTCCCAGATGCCCTGGTCCGGCTCCCGCCAGGCCTGCCGGGCGGCGTCGGCCAGCTCGGCCAGGCCGGCCCAGAGCGCGGGCTGGATCTCGCCGCCGGAGCGCAGCCACTGGTGGGCGCAGTCCAGGATCTCGCCGTAGACGTCGTGCTGGCGCTGGTCGGTCGCGCCGTTGCCCCAGCGCACCGGGGCCGAGCCCTGGTAGCCCTCCAGTTCGCCGTCCACGACCTCGTCCGGCACCGGGCCGCCGCGCAGGTCGTACATGATCCGGGGCCGCCGGCTGGTCTCGAAGGCGTCCAGGACCCAGCCGAGGAAGGCGTCGGCCTCGCCGCCGAAGCCGATCCGGCGCAGGGCGAACACGGCGAACGCCGCGTCGCGGATCCAGCTGTAGCGGTAGTCCCAGTTGCGGATCCCGCCGATCGGCGCGGGCAGCGAGGAGGTGGGGGCGGCGACCAGCGAGCCGTTGGCCCAGTCGTCGCAGAGCTTCAGCGTGATCGCGGCCCGCCGGACCAGGGGCTCCTGGGGGCCGTCGTACGCGAAGTGCCCCATCCAGCGGCGCCAGGCCTCGGCGGTGGCCTTGAGGGTCGCGTCGGTGTCGAAGCGGTGGTGGCGGTGGAAGCGGCCCCAGGACAGCACCAGGTCCAGGCGTTCGCCCTGCCGCAGCTCGTGGGTGCCGCACAGGCCGGTCAGCGGGCGGTTGGAGCGCAGGTGCAGCCGCAGGTCCGGGCGCCGGTGCGGGCGCACCTCCAGTCCGCTGAACAGGGCGCGGGCCTGCGCGCCGCCGCGCGGCTCCAGCTCCGCCCGCAGCCGGACCGTCCCGTCCAGCACCACGGCCGAGCGCACGAGTTCGCCCCGGTCGGCCGGCGCGTCGTCAGTGAGGTCGGCGCCGGAGCGCAGGGTCAGCGCGTCGGTGACGCGCACCAGGCCGGTGGGGCCGCGCAGTTCGGTGACCAGCACGCCGGTGTCCGGTTCGTAGCGCTGCCTGGCCTCCACCAGGCCCTCCGGGGCGAGGGTGAAGTGCCCGCCCCGGGCGTGGTCCAGCAGGCCGCAGAACAGCGGCTCGGAGTCGAACCGGGGCAGGCACAGCCACGGGACGGCGCCGTCCAGGCCGACCAGCGCGGCCGTCGCGCCGTTGCCGATCAGGCCGAGGTCCTCCAGCGGCGGGTAGCCGTTCCGGCGGCGGACCGGCCGGAACGGTGGGTCGGGGTCGTACATGCCGCCTCGCTTCCGCAGCGCCAAGGGGGGTGGTCGAAGGGGCGTCGTCCCGGTGCGGACCGCCGGGCCGACGGCGACCCGGCCGCGCGGCCAACGGCTCCCACGTTCCCGGGGATCGGGCCGGTCCGCGATCCGGCCGCTCCGGCAGCGGTGCTTTCCAGTGAAAAAGCGCTCTCCGGCGAAAGAGCCCGGACCCCGCACCTGCTAGCGTTCGAGCCCGGACAGCGGACGGTGGACGACGGAGGTTTGCGGTGGCGGACAGCGGCGCGGAGCGGGCCTTCATCGGGTCGTTCACCTCGGAGGGCGGGCGCGGGATCGTCCTGGCATCGCTGGATCCGGACTCGGGGGCGCTGACCGCCACCGGTGTCGTCGAGGCCGTCGACCCGTCCTACCTCGCCCTCGGGCTCGCCGCCGGCGGCCCGGTGCTCTACGCCGTGTCCGAGACGGAGCCGGGCGCCGTCACCGCCCACGACCTCGCCGCTCCGGCGCCCCGCCCGCTCGGCGCCCCCGTCCCGGTGGACGGGGACCACCCCACCCACCTGAGCCTCAGCCGGGGCCACCTGCTGACGGCCAACTACGGCTCCGGCAGCGTCAGCGTGCTGCCGCTCGCCGACGACGGCACCCCGCGGCCCCCGGCCACCGTGCTGCGCCACCGGGGCAGCGGGCCGCACCCGGACCGCCAACGGGCCCCGCACGCCCACCAGGTGCTCCCCGACCCGTCGGGGCGCTGGGTGCTCGCCGTCGACCTCGGCACCGACGCGGTGCGGGTCCTCGCCCTGGACCCGGCGACGGGGGCGCTCACCGTGCACGCGGAGACCGCGCTTCCGCCCGGCACCGGGCCGCGGCACCTCGCCTTCCACCCCTCCGGCCGGCACGCGTACGTGCTCGGCGAGCTGCGCCCCGTCGTGACGGTCTGCCGCTGGGACGCGGCGGCCGGGGCGCTCGAACCGGTCGCGGAGGTCCCGCTGTTCCCGGACGGCGTCGAGGGCCCGGTCTCGCCGTCGGCCCCGGTGGTCTCCCCCGACGGCCGGTTCCTGTGGGCGGCCGAGCGCGGCACCGACACCATCGTGGTGCTCGCCCTCGACGCGACGGGCGAGCGGGCGCACGTGGTCACCTCGGTGCCCTGCGGGGGCCGCTGGCCGCGCGACCTGGTGCTCGGCCCGACCGGCACCCGGCTGTACGCGGCGAACCAGCACTCCGGCGACGTCACCTGGTTCGACCTGGACACCGCCACCGGCGTCCCCCGCCGGGCGGGCTCGCTGGC
>NZ_JBHVEU010000548.1:0-5306 GCF_042802075.1 Kitasatospora sp. NPDC057518 | reverse complement strand
CGCTGCCGGGAGCGGAGGTCATCGCCGAGGGGCGGTGACCTCCGCTCCCGGCAGCGTGCCCGTCCGCGTCCTTCCGGACGCGCGGCACCGGCCCTCGGCCTCCCGAGTCGTCCCTCCGGCCGACGTCCCGCCGGGCGGCCGGGTCCCCGGGGCGGCGGCCTCGCCCGGTCCGGGCGGCGTAGTCGTCCGTTCTGGTCCGAACGGGGGGCAGGCCTCCTGCGTTGGTGGTGAATCGAGGCTGCAACCGGATGACCGTCCGCGCGGGGCTGCGCCGTGGCATCCGCGCCGGGCGGCTACTCCTTCCGCCATGACCAACACCAGGAAGTACCTGCTCGCCGGCGGCCTCGCGGTCGCGCTGACCGTCCTCTCCGCCGGCTCCGCGGCCGCGGGCCACGGCGCGAACGAGTCCGCCCTGCCCTCGGGCATCGAGTGCCTCAACACGGACGGCGACGCCCACGCCGAGGGCCTCGCCGCGGGATCACCGGGCGTGCTGTCGGGCAACCTGATCCAGATCCCCGTCAACCTCGAAGCCAACGTCTGCGGCAACACCATCGACATCGTCGGCCTGCTCAACCCGGCCAGTGGCGGCGGCGGGGGCGGCAACAACGGCGGGGGCAACAACGGCGGGGGCAACAACGGGGGCGGCAACAACGGCGGCGGGAGCGGTAACAACGGCGGCGGCGGCAACAGCAGCGGGGGCAACAACTAGGACCGCGACGGCGCCGACCGCGGCGAGGCCAGAGCCCACAGGCTGTGGCCTCGCCGTTCGTCATGGCCCCGCCCCTCCGGGCGGGGGAAGGGTCACATGCCGCCGCCCAGGGTGACCCCGCCGTCCACGACCAGGGTCTGGCCGGTGATCCAGCCGGCGTCGGGGGAGAGCAGGAAGGCGACGGCGCCGGCGATGTCCTCGGGGACGCCGAGGCGGCCGAGCGGGTAGGCCTTGGCGACCTTCTCCTCGCGGCCCTCGTACAGGGCCTCGGCGAACCTGGTCTTGACCACGGCGGGGGCGACGGCGTTGACCCGGATGCCCTGGGGGCCCAGCTCGGCGGCGAGTTCGGTGGTGAGCCGGATCAGCGCGGCCTTGCTGACGCCGTACATGCCGATCCCGAGCGAGGAGCGGATGCCCGCGATGGAGGCGACGTTGACGACCGAGCCGCCGTGCTCGCCCAGCCACGCGGCGTGCGCGCGGCGGGTCCAGGCCAGCGGGGCCAGCACGTTGACGGCGAGGATCTTGGCGGCGGCGGCCTCGTCGGTGTCGAGGACCGGCCCGTAGACCGGGTTGATGCCGGTGTTGTTGACCAGGTGGTCGAGCCGGCCGAAGGCCTCCAGGGTGCGGGTGACCGTCTCCTCCTGGTGCGCCGGGTCGTCGGCCTTGCCCGCGACGGCGATCGCGTTCTCCGGGCCGCCCAGGTCGCGGACGGCCTCGGCCAGCGGCTCCGGGTTGCGGGCGGTGAGGCAGACCCTGGCCCCGCGGTCGACCAGCTCGCGGGCGATGCCGAGGCCGATGCCCCGGCTCGATCCGGTGACGACGGCCACCCGGCCCTTGAAGGAGTGCACCACGGAGCGTCCTGCCTTTCGTGCGGGGATCCCTGCTGTCAGCTGACTAAGCGCTTGCTCAGCATGCTGTCGGTGCGGGAGGCTGTCAACAGTCCGCCGACCGCTTGCCCGTCGCACGCCGGCCCGGGTCGGGGGTCGGGCCGAGGGGTGGCCGGCGCGAAAGCCTGTACGAGTTTCTCTGGGAGGATGACGCCATGACCAGCACCCCGCTCGCCGACCTCTGGCCGACCCTGCCCGGCGCCGACGCCCGCCCCGAAGCGGCGTACCGGCTGCTCCAGGCCGCCGTCGAGTCGTTCGCGGAGCGCGGCTTCCACGCCACCACCACCCGGGACATCGCCACGGCGGCGGGGATGAGTCCGGCCGCGCTGTACATCCACTACCAGTCGAAGGCCGCGCTGCTGGCCGAGATCAGCCGGGCCGGGCACGCCGCCACGCTGACCCTGGTCCGGGGCGCGGTGGCCGGCGGGGGCGGACCGGCCGAGCGGATGCGGGAGCTGGTCGAGCAGTTCACCGCCTGGCACGCCCGGGCCCGGACGGTCGGCCGGGTGGTCAACTACGAGCTGCACGCGCTGCCCGAGGACGCCTACGCGGTGGTCGCGGCGCTGCGGCTGGACATCGAGCGCGAGGTCAGCGCGCTGATCGAGGCGGGCGTGGCGGCGGGGGAGTTCCAGGTGGCGGAGGTGCGGACGGCGGCCCGCGCGGTCACCTCGCTGGGCATCGACGTCTCCCGCTGGTACACCGACAACTCCTCCGAGGCGCCGGAGGAGCTCGGGCGCCGCTACGGGGAGCTGGTCCTGCGGATGCTCGGCGCCCGGGTCTGAGCCGGCGCCCCGTGCCGCCCGTGCCGCCCGTGCCGCCCGTGCCGCCCGTGCCGCCCGTGCCGCCCGTGCCGCCCGTGCCGCCCGTGCCGCTCCGGGCCCCTTGACCTGCTGCGACGAGGCGAGCAGACTCGTATACGCAGTACGTGTCCCTCGTACGTGTGCCTCGTAGACGTACGGCGCCGACGACGTTCGGCACCACCCGGCCCCGAGAGACGGCCCCCCGCGCGGCCCCGCGCCGCGCCCCCAGCAGCACCCTCCCGCGGCGGCCACGCCCCCGACCGGCGGCGCCGACGGGAGCAGACCCCGACCCGGGCCGGTCCGGCCGGCCGTGTCGCGGGGCCCGTGCGGCCCGGCGGCACCGGGACGGCGCGCGTGGCGCGCCGGGCGCGGCCCGGGTGGAGGGAGAGGGGAGGCGCGGCAATGCCTTCCCAACAAGCCCCCGCCCATCGACGACCGAGCCCGGTGCGCCCGCGATTCTGGCTGGAGACGGCCCTCGGCGCGCTGTCCGGGCTCCTGTTCCTGCTCACCCTGGTGTGGCCGCAGTGGATCGAGACGCTGCTCGGCCTCGACCCGGACGCCGGCAGCGGCGCCGCGGAGTGGCTGGTGGTCGCGCTCGCGGCCGCCGTCACCGCCGGGTGCGCGCTCGGCGCGCGGACCGAGTGGCGCCGGGCGCACCCGGCCCCGGTCCGTGCCGCGCGGTGAGCGGATCGGAGGACCGTCATGACCGACACCGCACCAGCCGCCGCACCCCGGCTGACCGACCTCGTCCGGAGTGCGCCGCTGAGCTTCCTCGGCACCGTCACCAGGGTCGGCGGCACCTCGCTCGCCGCCCTGCCGGCCGAGGCCAGGAACGAACGGACCGCCGTGGTCCGGGTGGACCAGGTGCTGCACGCACCCGCGGCCTTCCGGCAGCTCGGCGGCAGCGAGGTCACCGTCCAACTGGCCACCGACGCCGAGCTGTTGAAGGTCGGCGACACGGCGGCCTTCTTCACCAGGGGGATGGTCTACGGGGAGGGCCTGGGCGTGGCCGAGGTCGGCCGGCTGCCGGCCGACGCCGTCCGGCAGCACGTCTCGCTGGCCGCCACCACGGCCGACGAACTCCCCTTCTCCTCGGTGCAGCGGGAGATCCGCGACCAGGACCTGGCCGCGCACGCCGCCGAGGCGGACGCCGTCGTGGTCGCCACCGTGGTCGGCCTGGAGGACCTCGGCCTGGCCGAGTACTCCGAGCACGACCCGCACTGGTGGCGGGCCGCACTCGACGTCTCGCTCGTCGAGTCCGGCGGCGCCGCCCCCGGACCGACCACCGTGCTCTACCCGGCCAGCGGGGACATCCGCTGGCGCGCGGTGCCCAAACCGACGCCCGGGCAGCTGGGCCTGTGGCTGCTGCACGCCACCGGGGGCGAGCTCGCCGCGCGGGCGCCGTACCGGCTGCTCCACCCCGAGGACTACCAGCCGGCGCAGAAGCTCGCCGTGCTGCGGGAACGGAGGTGAGCCGACATGCCCACCATCAAGGTCGTCAACATCACCCCGAAGGCGCTGAGCGGCGACACCAACCTGGACAGTGAGCCCAACCTCGCGGTCGACCCGGAGAACCCGCTGGAGATGGTCGCGACCGCCTTCACCCCCGACCCGATGAACGGGCCGCTCGCCCCCGTCTACGTCTCGACGGACGGCGGGGACACCTGGGTGCTGAACAGCGTCGTCCCGGGCAACGGGGCACTCGGTACCGGGGACATCAGCGTCGGCTTCGGCGGGGCGGGGGGCCGGCTCTACACCGGCATCCTCAACGGCCAGAGCGGCGACCTGCAGATCCTGCGCGCGCCGGACATCACCGCGAGCACGCCGATGGCCGTGCTCGTCGACCGGAGCGGGGAGGACCAGCCCTGGGTCGTCGCCACCACCGTCACGGCGAACGGCGGCAGCGGCGACCGGGTGTACATCGGCAGCAACGACGTCGCCCAGCCCGGCGGCACCGCCACCGTGGACGTCTCGAACGACGCCGGCACCGGGCCCGCTCCGGCCGGTTTCGCGCCCGTCAAGCTCGACCGGCACACCGGCACGCTCTTCGACGGGCCGCCGGTGCGGATCGCCGCGCACCCGGACGGCACGATCTACGTCGCCTTCCTGAGCGTGACCGCCACCGGCGCGGGGGCCCTGATCACCTTCGACGTCGTGATGACCCGTGACGACAAGGGCGGCGTCGGACCGAACCCCTTCGAGGACCTCCTCGACTCGGCCGTCGGCGACGTCGGCCAGCGCGTGGTCACCGGCCGCAAGGCCCGGTTCAACCCGCACCAGCGGTCGCTGGGCCAGGAGCGCACCGGTGCGGACCTGGCCGTCGCCGTGGACCCCACCGACTCCAACAGCGTCTGGATCGCCTACTGCGACAACCTCGGCGGAACCGCCCCCACCGACTACGTGCTGCACAGCCGTCACTCGGCGGACCGGGGCCAGACCTGGGCCGCGGCGCGCCCGGACGTGGTCAACGGCAAGAACCCGTCGCTGGCGGTCAACTCCGACGGCCTGGTCGGGCTGGTCTACCAGCAGCTGGTCCACAACCAGTGGTCGACGGTGCTGGAGCTGACCGGCGACGGCTTCGGGACCACGGAGAGCCATGTGCTGCACCAGGCCCCGGGCGACGTGCCGCCGGCCGGGACGCAGCTGCCGTACCTGGGGGACTACCTCCGGATGGTCACGGTCGGAAAGGACTTCTACGGCGTCTTCGCCGGAAACAACACCCCCGACCGGGCCAACTTCCCGGTGGGCGTGACCTACCAGCGCAACGCCAACTTCACCACCCACCAACTGCTCAGCTCGGACGGGGTCACCCGGGTGCCGCCGTCCATCGACCCGTTCTTCTTCCACCGGGCCGCCTGAGCACCCGCGCACCCCCGCATCCCAAGGCGCCCGCCACGACCGGTCGTGGCG
>NZ_JBHVEU010000547.1:0-5343 GCF_042802075.1 Kitasatospora sp. NPDC057518 | reverse complement strand
CGGCCGGGCCGACTTCTCGCGCTTACGGGTGGGTTGCGCGGGCGCGGCAGCGGGTGAGGGCGTAGGTGATGCGGCGGTCGGAGGGGAGCGTGGTGGCGAGGAGTTCGCCGGCCGTGACGAGGGTGGTCCAGTAGAGGGCGGGGTCGCCGGTGCGGGGAAGGGGGTGGGCGGCGGCGAGGGAGAGGTACGCGGAGATGAGGTTGCCGGTGGTGAACCAGCGTTGGAGGCCGTGGTGGTGGCCCGGTCGGATGCCGCCCATGGCGTCGATGGCGACGAGGAAGTGTTCGACGACGGCGAGTTCGGTGTCGGTGAGCGACTTGGGGACGTCGAAGACGCCGAGGGCTTCGAGGAGTTCGCCGGTGTCGGTCTCGGTGTCGGGGCGGGGGTCGGCGAGGAGGGCGTCGTAGCACTCGGCCAGGCGGCGGGTGGTTTCGGCGTGGGGGATGTCGAGGGCGAGGCAGACGGCGCGCGCGACGGGCAGGGGCGGGTGGCCGAGGCGGGCCAGGAGGGCGTAGGTCGCGGCCGGGGTGGCCCCACGGGAGAGGGTGTGCCGGGCGAGGGTGACGAGGTTCATGGAAGAAGCGGCTCTCAGGCGAGGGTGGTGACGGGGGCGATATGGGCCCAGACGAACTTGCCGATACCACAAGGGCGGGCGGCGCAACCCCACCGTTCGGCAAGTTCGTCGACAAGGAACAGACCGCGCCCCTTCTCATCGTCGGGGACGGCGGTCCGGAGGATCGGCCGTCCGGTGCCCGCATCGTGGACTTCGAGGCGCAAGCGGGAGCCGGTGAGGGCGAAGCGGACCTCGATGTGGCGGTCGTCGGGGGCGTCGGAATGCAGGACGGCATTGGCGAAGAGCTCGCCGAGGAGCAGTTCGGCGGTGTCGCGGTAGCGGTCCCCGGAGGGCAGCCCGGAGAGGAAGGCCCGGAGCAAGTACCGGGCCAGGGGAGCGGATTCGGTCCGCGCGTCGAGGCGCGCGACGAACATGCGCGGGCGGCGGGACATCAGCATGAGGGCACCTCGAAGGGGAACGCGGACGGGACCATTCGCACCACGGCTGGTGATTGGCCGATGACGAACAGTCAACATCCGTGCCCTGCGGTCGGCTATGGTCGGGGCGCGCCCGGACGTTGAAACCCTTGAAACCCACCTGCCAGGGGGAACTGTCGTGCGAACCGACCGTGGGCCGAACCACAGGCTCACCTCACTGATGGCCGAAGCCGCCTGGGGCAACGGCGATTTGGCTCGGGCCGTCAACCGGACCGGCACCGAGGCCGGGCAGCGGCTGAAGTACGACGCCTCGGCCGTCTCCCACTGGCTCAGCGGCACCTCGCCTACGGCGAAGGCCCTGCCGGTCGTCCTGGAGACACTGGCGCGGAGGCTCAAGCGGCCGATCACCGCCGTCGAGGCCGGATTCCGCGGGACACCTACCCCTGTTGAGCAGCCGACGGATACGGTGTCAGGGCTGATCGACCTGGGGAGCCTCGATATGGACCCGTCCCGGCGCGGAATCCTCACGGCCGGCCTCTACTCGGCGGCCCTCACCATCCCCGGCTGGCCCGATGTGGTGGGCCGCTTCGAGAGACTGCGGACCGACCCCCACCTGCGGATCGGCATGGCGGAGGTCCAGGCGGTCGCGGCGATGACCGAGCGGATCAGCGACCTGGACGACCAGTTCGGCGGCCGGATGACCCGTCCGATGGCCGCCTCGTTCCTGGTCAACACGATCGTCCCGTACCTGCGGGCGGACGCCGGCGAGGACGTCCGCAAGGCCATGCTGTCGGCCGCCGCCGACCACTGCTACCTGACCGGCTACATGGCCGTGGACGAACGCCACGACTCCCTGGCCCAGCGCTACTACTTGAAGGCCCTGGAGCTGGCCGGGCACGCGGGCGACCACCTCACCTACTGCACCACCCTGCGCGGCATGAGCGTCCAAGCCGTCAATCTCGGCCACGGCAGCAGCGCCCTGCGGCTCGCGGACGCCGCCTCGGCCGCTTCCCCGGAGGCCGGTCCCCGCATGAGGGCCTTCCTCGCCGGCCAGCAGGCCCACGCCCTCGCCCAGACCGGGGACAGGATCGGAGCCCTGCTCCACCTGCGTACAGCGGAAGTCGCGATGGATCAGGCCGAGTCGAAGGCGAAGGTCGTCGGCCGCTACGATCCCGCCGCCCTCGCGTACCACGTCGCCCAGGTCAACTACGAGCTCGGCGACCGCGATGGCGCGATCCGCGCGCTCCAGCACTCCGAGAAGCTCCGACCCCCGGTGTACCGCGGGTCCCGCGTACGCGCCCTCTCCATGCTCGCCGAGTGGCAACTCGGAGCCGGCCGACTGGAAGAGGCCGTCCAGAACTGGCACCTCGCCCTGGACGACTATCCGACCATCCAGTCCGGCCGGGCCGACGACCGCTTCCGCTCGATGCTCTCCGCGACCCGGCCGCACCGCCGCAACCCCCACGTGCGCGGGCTCCTCGAACGCGCCCGCCCCATGGCGGGCGGCCGAGGACCGGCCCGAACGGTACGGGAGACCAGGGCATGACCAGCGGCGAACCGGTCGTGAAGCTGCTGACGAGCGGCGGGGTTCCGGATGGGCCGTCGCACGCCGCCCTGTCCTACTACCTCGGCCCGCATCGACTCGCTCGGTGCTCCTGAACACCTCGCCCGGCGTGGGGGCGCACTCGGTGCGGGGGGCTTGGGCTTCACGCTCGAACGGTTCGCACTCTTCGTAGTGGCTGTGCTACTTTCCGCATCATCAACAGAACATAGGAGACCCCGGCGGTGGTGGAACACCCCGGGGTCAGGCACCAGGAGCAAGGACTCCAGATGCGGATTCATCGTAGCGTTCATTCGCGCGCGTTCAGCGTGCTTCCGAACGGCCTGTTGCAGGACCGGCGGTTGAGTTACACCGCTCGTGGCCTCCTCGCCGACCTGCTCTCCCGCCCCGACGGGTGGCGGGAGGACGGGCGGCAGATGGCGGACAGCAGTCCGCAGGGGCGGGGCGCCATCCGACGGGCCCTCAAGGAACTGAAGGACGCCGGGTACTACCGGGTCGACAGGGTCCGGATGGCCGACGGGACGGTCCGGTCCGAGGCCCACGTCTTCGACACCCCGCAGCCCGAACCGGCTGTCCCCCGCCCGGCCTCCGGTGGAGGGAGTTCCGGCCGCGCTGTCACCCCTCCCGTAAAGGACCCGGGACAAGAACCCACCCTCCCGGATGAACGGACGCGGGCCGCCGTGGCCACCCTGTTCCGGGTGATCCGACCCGAACCCCGCCTGCGCCTCGGCGAGGCCGAGGCCCGCGCGCTGGCACCACTCGTCACACAGTGGCTGGAACGGGGCTGCGACGAAGCCGAGTTGGCCCACGCCCTGCTCCCCGGACTGCCGCAGCCGATGCACTCCCCGGTGGCGATCCTCCGGGACCGCCTGCAACGGAAACTGCCGCCGGAACGAGCCGCGCCCCCACCGACGCCGTACGCCGAGTGCGGCCGCTGCCACGATCCGGTGCCCCGCCCCGGCATCTGCCGCGCCTGCGCGGGCCTCGGCACGAGAACCGTCGCCGTCGGCACCGGCGCGCCCGCGACCCCCGGAGGCGTCGCCCGCGCCCGCGCCGCCCTGCGGGGGTGGCAGTCGCCGTCGGCCGTGGCGCTGGGCAGCTGACCTTCCATCGCACCATCGCCGCCTGCAGAAGCGCGCCTCTCCTCAGGGACGGGTGCCGGGCTGGTCGACGACGGCGCGGGCGAGGACGGCCATCTGGCTGGTGATGTCGCCCTTCTTGAAGGTCGCGCCGTCGGTGACGGCGACGCTGCGCTCGCCGAGGTAGGTGTAGTCGGTGCTGTCGAAGATCCACTGAACCTCGGCCCTCGCACCGCTGTCCCGGCGCGCGACCGCGATGCCGGGGCGGCCTGCCGCGTCGGTCACCGAGTCGATCACCCTGACGCCGGGGATCTTCGCGGCCGCCCGGTAGAGCGCAGCGCTGACGGCCGGTGGGGCGATCTGGTCGCGCAGGAGGTCGCCGACGGTCCTGAACGCCTCCTCGTCGGGGCCGGGCCCGTGGCCTTCGGTGTCCGCGTGGATCCTGGCCAGCAGCGCATCCGGGTCGGTCGGTAGAGCGGCGACGTAGGCGTAGCTGCCGAACCTCCCGGCGTTCGGCACGGGTTCGGCCTCCCCGTGCTCGTCGCTTCCTCCGGGGTTCGGCAGGTGCCCGTCCACGAGCAGCAGTCCCCGCTTGCTGCCGTCAACGGACGTCCAGAGCTCCCGGGTCTGCGGCGCCTCGCCCTGCGACTTCGCCCAGTCGTCCAGGCTCTTCACGTAGACGAACTGGTCCCCGCGCGCCGCCGGGGCGGGCTGCTGTTCGGCGGCCCGCGCCGCGCGGTCCAGGACCACGGCCGCGACCGGCCGCGTGGGGTCGGCGCCCCGCTCGGTCGGCCCGCCGGCCAGCACCAGGGACAGCGCCAGGCCGCCCGCCAGCGCGGGCAGGGCCACCCAGCCGAGCCGCTTCCGCCGGGGCGCGGCCGCCGGCCCGCGCGCGAACTCGCTCATCAGGTGCCCCCGCAGCTGCCGCCGGCGGTCGGCGGAGAGCCCCGGTCCCGTGGGCGGTGGCAGCAGTTCGTCCTCGTTCATCGGATTCATCGGACTCATCGGGTCCTCCCCGGTGTCGTCGACCTGGCCGCTTCGGTGCGGCCACCCCGTACCTGTCCGGTGTCCGGAGCGGGTTCCCGCCCGCCCCGGAGCTCCTCGTCCACCAGCGCGCGCAGCTTGGTGCGGGCGCGCGAGAGCCGGGAGCGCACCGTGCCGATCGGCACCCCGAGTGCCTCGGCCGCGCTCACGTAGTCCAGGCCCGCCAGGACGCAGAGGCCGAACACCTCGCGCTCCGCCTTCCGCAGCCCGCCCAGCGCCCGCCGCACGGCGGCGAGCCGGGCGTCGTCGTCGAGCCGCCCGGCCAACTCCTCGGCGAAGTCCGGCAGGACGCCCCGCTCGGGCAGCCGCGCCAGCGCCGCCCGGTGCCGCCGGGCCGCCCGGGTCGTGTTGCGCAGGACCTGGGCGGCTATCCCGAACAGCCAGGGCCGCACCGGCCCGTCGTCCTCCCGCAGCCTGCCGCGCAGGCGCCACGCTTCGAGGAACGTCAGCTGGACGACGTCCTCCGCCGCGGCCCGGTCCCCCACCACCCGCACCGCGTACCGGTACAGATCGTCCGCCGTCTCATCGAACAGCTCCCCGAACGCCCACTGGTCGCCGCTCCTCAATCGCGCCCGCTGTGACAGTTCCACACCCCCACCTGTCCGCACGGGCCGCCGGGTTCCCGCCGGAGCACGGCAGAGGGCCCCGCCGAACCGGACGGTTCGGCGG
>NZ_JBHVEU010000546.1:0-5357 GCF_042802075.1 Kitasatospora sp. NPDC057518 | reverse complement strand
GACCGCGGGGCGTGGACCGGCCGCCGGGCGGGTGTCCCGGCGGCCGGTGGCGCGGACGATCGGAAGCGGGTTCAGCCAGGGCTGATCCGGCCCCGCCAGCCGCCCTCCTCCCGGCCGCGTTCCTCGATGAACGTCTTGAACCGCGTCAGGTCCCCCTTCACCCGGCGGTCGACCACACCCGTGACATCGGCGGCCCGCTCCGCCACGCCCTCGGGCCGGAAGTCGATGGCCATGGCGACCCGGGTGTGGTCCTGGTCGAGCTGCCGGAAGGTCACCACGCCCTTCTGGTCGACGTCGCCGCCGGTGGTCCGCCAGGCAATCCGCTCGTCGGGCTGCTGGTCGACGATCTCGGTGTCGAACTCACGGGTGACGCCGCCGATGCTGGTCCGCCAGTGGTTGTGGCGGTCGTCCAGCTGGGTCACCGAGTCGACCCCCTCCATGAAGCGCGGGAACTCCTCGAACAGCGTCCACTGGTTGTAGGCGGTGTGCAGGGGGACGTCCACGTCCACGGACTCCTTCACCATGCTCATCCGGTCCTCCTCCCACGGTACGGCCGGGGATTTCCCGGCCGACCGTGCGCCTGCCCGTCCGCTGCCGGCTCAACCGTCCCGCCCGGATGGTCATCCTCCGTCGGGGCGCGGGGCGGGAAGCGGGCGGTGCCGCAAGGCGTCCTCGACGGTGGGGTGGACGGGGAACAGCGCGGCGGTCCCGGTGAGCTCCAGCACCCGCAGCGTCCGCCCGGAGGGGGCGACCAGCACCAGGGGGCTGCCGATGTCCAGCGCGCGCCGACGGGCGGCGAGGAGCAGGTTGAGCCCGGTGCAGGTGAACAGCTCCACACCCGCCAGGTCGACCGCTAGCAGGGCAGGACGCCGGACGAGCGCGGCATCGAGGGCCCGGGCGGCGACGGGCTCGCTGTCCAGGACCATGTCCCCGGTGAAGGAGCACACGAGGGCGTCACCGGCCCGGACGGTCTCCGCCTTCAGGCAGGGCGGAACGGCCCACTCCTCGGGCCGGGAGCCGCGCCGTACGGGCGCGCCGGCCCCTCCGTCGACGGCGGCCCGCCCGGGCTGGAGGGACGCGATGCGTTCGAGGTCCTGCCACAGGTCGAGGGCCCGCTCGTGAAGCCCCGCCGCGGTGCGACTGCCCTCTTCGAGGGCCGTCAGGTAGGCGTCGACGCCGGTGACGGCGTGGCGCACCTGCCGGCACAGCGGCTCCCCGCAGGTGCGGGGGTCCCGACCGCCCTCGCGGGGCGGCCCCAGGCAGTCGACCAGCCGGGACCTGAGCCGTTCCAGCCCGTGCCTGCTCATCGGGTCCATGGAACCATCTCCAGAAGCAGAGCCGCCGGGGAATCCGCGGCGAAGCACTGCGGAGTGCGGCCCTTCCACTGTTCGCCCGTCCGCCAGACATGTCAACCATTGCACGAATCTCCTGTCGTGTATCAGCAGTCGTGAAACAGGAGTCCTATCGTGGAGGAATGGACAACGGCACGACGACCGAACGGCAATGGACCTTCCTGACCAACCACGCCCGCGTGCTGGTCCAGATCGCCCGCGACCCCGGCATCCGCGTGCGCGACATCGCCGGCCGCTGCCTGCTCACCGAACGCGCCGTCCAACGCATCATCGCCGACCTCGAACAGGCCGGATACCTCAGCCACGAACGCCACGGTCGCACCAACCACTACAGCGTCGTCACGAGCAAGCAGCTGCGTCACCCCGCCGACGCCGGCCCCACCATCGCCGAACTCCTCGCGACCCTCCTGCGCTGATGCCCAACGACGGCACGGAGAGCCGACGGCAACGCCGAGGCGGCCGGACGGCCACGGACAGGGCGTGAGCTTCTTGAGAGCGGGGCGGCGCAGCGGGCACAGATGCACAGGAGCCGGTTCTGACGGCCGGGGTGGTTGCGGTGGTTCCCGGCCTCGTCAGGCCGGCCCGTTGTCCGTCGGCGCGGTTGGGTGACTGTCCGGATCGGGGGCGGGCAGTGGCCAGTCTGGGTGGGCGAGGTGCCGGCGCAGGGCGTCGAGGCGGGCGAGGTGGTGGTCGAGGGCGGCGTTGACGGTGCTCGTGGTGGCGGCCACTCGTGCTTCGAGGTCGTGGATCCGGTCCAGGAGGCCCTGCCAGCGCCTTTCGGCGGCGGCGACAGGGTCAGGCGCGGCGTCGGTCACTGTCATCGCGGATCTGGGTGGTGTGGTGGGTGAGGGCGTCGAGGCGGGTGGCGAGGTCGCCGTGGCCGGCGCCGAGGTGGGGGCGGACGGCGGCGAGGGGCTCTATCAGGTCGGCGGGGTCGGTGGCGCCGAGGGCGGCGGTCAGGGCGGCCTGGGCAGGACGGGCGCCGGGAGCGAGTGCGGCCGTGGTGATCCGCGCGGCGAGGACCCGCAGCTCGGCGGCGTGGTCGCGGGCCCAGACGGTGACCGATCGGTCGGCGGCCCGCCGGTCGCGGACGGCCTTGACCCGTTCCGCGCCGGTACCGGACCGCGAAGCGTCGGCGAAGGCGGGCTTGAGACGCAGGTAGCGGTTCTCGGCGGCCTGGCGGCTGGCGACGCCCATCGGGTGGGCGAGGTCGGCCCAGGTGGCGCCGGCCTCCCGGGCGCTCTCCACCAGGCCGGCCTCCCAGCCGGCGAGTTGGCCGCGCAGCTCGCGCAGCAGGACGAGTGCGGCCAGGGCCTGCTCGGGGCCACCGTGCTCGTCAGGGGTGGTCGGGGGCCGGGACGCGGGGTTCTGGGCGGTGCGGACGGCGTCGTCGATGGCGGCCAGCGCCGCCGCGGCCGCCAGGAACGAGACGGGCTCGACCGGTGGGGAGGCGTCGGGGGCGGCTTTGCGGGACTTCTCGCTCATGCCGTCACTCTATAGGCGACGCGGCAACTTGTCATTGGATGGATGACGCGCTAGAAAGGACTCAGGTGAAGCGCACTGGCACCCATTCGATCCATGGAGGTGTTTCGCAATGCTGCTGCGCACTGACCCGTTCCGCGAGCTGGACCGGCTGACCCAGCAGTTCCTCAACACGACCGGCACCTGGTCGCGTCCCACGCCGATGCCGTTGGACGCCTACCGGGTGGGCGACGAGTACGTGATCTGCTTCGACCTGCCGGGGGTCGACCCGGAGGCGATCGACATCGACGTCGAACGGAACATGGTGACCGTCAAGGCCGAGCGCCGCCCGCGCCAGGACGGCGAGGGCATCAAGTGGGAGCTGTCCGAGCGCCCGCTCGGCGTGTTCTCCCGCCAGGTCATGCTCTCCGACACCCTCGACCCCGCCGGGATCACCGCCGACTACGACGCCGGCGTCCTGACCCTGAAGATCCCGGTCGCCGAGAAGGCCAAGCCCCGCAAGATCGAGATCAGCCACAGCGGAAGCCGCAAGCAGATCCGGGCCTGACCCGATCCCCGATGCCGTTCCGGCCGCCCCCCGATCTCTCCCCCTCGATCGAGAGGGGCGGCCGGAACACCCCCCGACCGTCAGGCCGGCCTACCCGCAGCGACGCGGAAACGCCATGAACGGCCAGAGCAGCAACCAGCCCTTCATCGTGCGAGCCCACGGCGAGATCGACCTCGACGCCGCACCCTCGCTGCGCCGTGCTCTGGCCACCGCGCTCGAGTCGCACCAGGAGGTGGTGCTGGATCTGTCGGAGGTGACGTTCATGGACTGCGCGGGCCTGGGCGCCCTGGTCCGGGCCCGCGCCCAGGCCGACCGGTGCGGTGCCCGCCTGGTCCTTCGCGGGGCCGGCCGCCGCGTCGTGCGGCTGCTCAAGCTGACCGGTCTGCACCGGCGCTTGGCCGTCGAGCCTTGAGGCCACCCGGGCGTGCCGGGCCTCGGGACGGAGGGAGAACCGCGATGACGCTTCGATGGGAGGCGTTCCTGGAGGAGGTCCGGGAGCGCGGTGAGTACGACAGCCCGCAGGAGGCCGAGCGGGCCGCCCGGGTGGTCCTTGCCCTGCTCGGCGCCCACCTGGTCGGCGACGTGCGCGCCGAACTGGCCGCCCGACTGCCCGAGACCATGGCCCTGATCCTGCTCAACCCGCTGCAGGCCGCCGAGCCGCTCAACACCGAGCGGTTCGTCCGCGCGACCGCGGCCTGGATCGAGGGCGCCACCGAAGCCACGGCCCCGTGGGACATCGGCGCCGTCCTGTCCACGGTGGCCGACGCCGCCGGCGACGACCTCATGGACCAGGTCCTGCTCCAGCTGCCGCCCGGCTACGACCTGCTGTTCGGCCGCCCGGCCGCAAGGACACGACCCTGACCCTGACCACCCCTCACACGCCGCCGGCCCGCCCGGCGGCCGGCCCCAGGAAGGCCCCACGGTCATGACCCGCTATCGCCACCTCCTCCAGCAGGTCCGCAACCTCGGCCGCTACCCCACCGACGAGGAAGCCGAACGCGCCCTCGACGCCGTCCTGACCCTCCTCGGCTCCCAGCTCACCGGCGACGAACGCTGCGACCTCGCCGCAGCCCTGCCCGAACGGGCCCGCGCCGTCCTCGCCGCCCAGATCCCCCTCCCGTCGCCCGTCACCGCCCCCGCCTTCGTCGAAAGCCTCGCCCACACCCTCGGCACCAGCCTCACCGCCGCCCGCTGGGATGCCTCCTCCGTCCTGGCCGCCCTCACCACTCTCACCGACGACACCCTCACCGACCGCCTCCTCGCCCACCTACCCCGCGGCTACGCCCTGCTGTTCGGCCGCGCCGACCTGGCCGCCGTCGCCTGAAACAGCGGGCCCGACCTGACAGCGCCGGCTGCACGTGCATCCTCACGCCTGTGCGCACAGGGTAGTAGGACGGGCAGAGCTCGCTACTTCACTGAACGCGACCTCACCAGACCCGAAACACCCGGCACCGGAGATCGTCACCGCGGGGCCGCCATGCCCCCGCAGGGCCCGGCATCCACCGTGCAGGCGGCGGCCGGACGGCGAAGGGACTCGGATCAGGTGCCCTTCGTCGGTTCAGGCCCGGAGTTCCCGGGCACCCGCGAGGTATCCCACCGGCAACGACTCACGAAGGAGAGCCCGCCATGACGAAGTCCGGCGACAAGGGCACCCAGCCGAACGAGACAACGCGGGACCGCTCCGCCGAGGAGCGTTCGATCACCTCCCCCACCCCGGCCGACGTCCGGGCGAAAGCGGACGGGATCGTCGGGGCCCGCGAGCGCTCCGCCGAGGAGCGCGGGATCACGGCTCCCACCCCGGCCGACGTCCGGCGCAAGGCCGACTCGGACGACGACGAACCGGAGCCGCCGGCGGCGGACACCGTGGCGCCCTAGGGAGAATCGTGGCCGCCCGGCAAGCCCGCGCCGCTCCTCCCCGGACCAGCGCGCGCCGGGCGGGGACGGCATGTCAGGAGGCCGACTGCGGCGCACACGGC
>NZ_JBHVEU010000545.1:0-5370 GCF_042802075.1 Kitasatospora sp. NPDC057518 | reverse complement strand
CCCGCAGTCAGGGCGGGCCGCACCCCCGTGCCGGCGGCCGGGGGACCGCTGCCCGGTCCCCCGACCGCCACCCTCCGCCCCCGGCGGACCCGCTCGGCGGTGCGGCTATCGTGCACGGGTGCACGAGGCGGCCCGGGACCCCGGGGCCAGGGCACGTGAGGGGAGCTCCAGGTGATCGGACGGGCGCTGAACGGGCGTTACGAACTCGTCGGGATACTCGGCGTCGGCGGCATGGCGACCGTCTGGCGCGGGGTGGACCGGGTGCTGGGCCGTCAGGTGGCCGTCAAGGTCCTCAACGGAGGCCTCGCCGACGACCCCCGCTTCGCCGAGCGCTTCAGCCGCGAGGCCCAGCACGCGGCCATGCTGGTGCACCCGAGGATCGTCATGGTCTTCGACTCGGGCGTGGACCAGGGCACCCCGTTCATCGTCATGGAGCTGGTCACCGGCCGTTCGCTGGCCGCCCTGCTGGCGGAGCAGCAGGTCCTGCCGGTGGAGCGCGCGGTCGGCATCGCGGCGGCGGTCTGCGAGGCGCTGTCGGTCGCGCACGCGGCCGGGCTGGTGCACCGGGACATCAAGCCCGGGAACATCATGATCACCGACGACGGCGGGGTGAAGGTCGTCGACTTCGGCATCGCCCGGGCCGGCTCCTCCAGCAACCTGACCCAGACCGCGAGCGTGCTCGGCACGGCCGCCTACCTCTCGCCCGAGCAGGCCACCGCCTCGGCGCTGGACGGCCGGACCGACCTGTACGCGGTCGGCTGCGTGCTCACCGAGATGCTCACCGGCGCGACCCCGTTCACCGCCGAGACCCCGGTGGCGATCGCCTTCAAGCACGTCAGCGAGCAGCCGCTGCCGCCCTCCGTCCGGCGCCCCGGCCTGCCGCCCGCGCTGGACGCGGCGGTGCTGCGGCTGCTGGCCAAGAACCCGGCGGACCGCCCGGCCGACGCGGCCGCCGCCCGGGCCGAACTCCTCGGCACGGTACCGGGACTGATGGTCGGGGACCCGACGGCGGAACTGCTCGCGAACACCGCCGGCGCCGCCACCCAGCTGCTGCCGCCCGTGCCCTTCTCCCCGCCGTCGAACCAGCCGTACCAGCCGAACCAGCTGAGCCAGCCGAACCAGCTGGGCCAGCCGGACCAGCAGCACACCACCCTGCTGCCGCCCCAACCCCCGGCCGCCACCTCGGTGATGGCGCCCATTCCCGGCCCGGTCCCCGCCCCGATGCGCGCCCCGGCGCCCGCCCCCGCCGCCGGGCCCGCGCCCGCCCGCGGCCGCCGAAAGCCGCTGGTGCTCGGGGCGTTGGGCGTGGCGGGCCTGGCCGGTGTCACGGCGCTGGCCCTGACCGCCTTCGACGAACCGGCCGGCAACGCGGCCGCCGCCAAACCGGCCGCGGCCACCGCCCCCACCACCCCCGCCGGTTCGGCCGCGACGCCCACCCAGAAGGCCTCCCCGACCGCGACCTCGGCGGCCCCCACCACCCCCTCGGCGCCCCCGTCCGCGCCCCCGGCCCCCACCCAGGCCGTCCCGCGCAACCAGCCCGCCGCGCTGCAGATCCAGGCCTTCCGCCAGGCCGTCGCCCAGGCCCAGGTCGGCAAGGAGCGGGACAAGCAGGCGGAGCTGCTCAGGATCCTCGACACCACCGCCGCCCGCCTCAACGAGGGCAACCCGGACGACGCCGCGCAGGAGCTCAAGGACGCCCAGAAGGTGATCCGGGACATGGGCAAGAAGCACGCCGTCGACGTCCCCACCTACGCCAACTGGAACGCCCGCCTCTCCGCCCTGTACGCCACCCTCCACACCACCGCCGACTTCCAGGACGACTGACGGGCCGCCACGATGACGGTGTGCCGACGCTCGGTACCGTCGCCCTCGGCGCCGAGCGCGTCGACTGGAAGCGCCACCCCGAGGACCCGGACTTCGTGGTCCCGGCCGACACCGAGGGCAATCGCTTCTGCGTGATCGACGCCGGCCGATCCTGAGCCCACAGCGTTGTCCACAGCCTGTGGACAACGCTGTGCGGCAACCGGTCCGTACGTCGGGCCGGTTCAGCCCCGCTCGCGGATCCTGCGTTCGACGTTGCCGCGGATCGCCCGGGAGGCCGTTCCGGCGGCCGCCGCGAGGAAGACGAAGTTGTACCCGATCTGGAGCACCACCACGAGCCGTGCCGTCTGCCCGGCCGGGGTGATGTCGCCGTAGCCCACCGTCGCCATCGTCACGACGGTGAAGTAGAGCGCGTCCAGCCGGGTCTCCAGTCCGGCGAACTCCGCCTTGTGGGCGCCCAGGACGTAGTACGTGGCGGCGAAGATGGTCAGCGCCAGGAAGATCAGGAAGGCCAGCCAGAGCACCGGCTGCCTGGCCGTCCCCCGCATCACCCCGACGATCTTGGCGAGCATCAGCCAGGTCAGCCCGACCAGCGCCCCCGCGAACACCAGCCAGCTCAGCAGCGGCCGGCGCTCGCCCAGCAACTGCAGCGGCAGCAGGAAGTACCCGAGCATCAGCAGCGTGGACGCGCCGAGCAGCCAGGACCAGGCCCGCAGGTCGGCGGGCGGCGGCAGCGGGTTCTCGGACATCCCGCTCAGCCTCGGCCACCGCACCCTCCGCCGCCCGTCGGACTGCTCCGCTCAGGCCAAACCCCGGTGCCCGGGCGGGCCGGCCCGCTCAGGCCGGGGCCCGGGTTCCTTCCCCGGGCCGCCCCGGCTCGTCCAGCAGCTCCAGCACCGCCAGGACGGCGACCAGCCCGAGCGCCAGACAGAGCGTCACCAGCACCGTCGGGTAGCTCCACAGGACGAAGGCCAGCGCCGCGAGCGCCACCGCCAGCCAGCCGAGCGGGGCCTTCCAGCGGTGGACGAACCGGCCGACCGGCCCGAGCCGCAGCCCGGACCGTCCGGCCACCCGCCGTACCGCGCCCAGTCCGGCGCGCCAGCCGCCCCGGACGGCGCGTGCCCAGCGCCCGGGGCCGATGACCCAGGCGCCGAGCGCGACCAGCAGGCCGAGGGTGACCACCACCCGGACGGCCGAGCGCAGGTACCGCACCAGGGTGTCGTACACCGCCTGGGCGACGGCCTGGTCGACGTCGGCGGGGAGCCGGTCCAGGTAGACGGCCCGGAACACGCTCAGCCCGATGCCCAGCAGCAGCGCACCGCCCGCCATGCCGAGGGCCGTCGTCACCACCGCCTGGCGCCGCCGGGTCGCGAGCAGCACCCCGCCGAGCGCGCAGGCGCCGGCCAGCACCGGGACCCAGAAGCCGGCCAGGTCCAGGACCCGCAGGGCGGTGCGGACCTTGGGGATGGCGTCGGACTGCACCAGCGGGTACGAGGTGTGGATCTCCGGGATCCGGGAGGCCAGCGGGACGCCCTGGTCGACCAGCGCGGACTTCACCCGGGCGATCACCGGGGCGAGGTCCAGCACCACGGTGTCGTTGCGGACCTCGACGGCGCCGCCGCCCTGTCCGGTCACCATCTTCTCCAGGGCGGCGTGCGCGTTCCGGTTGACCTCCGTCCAGAGGGCGACGAAGGCGTCGCTGTCCACGAGCCGGGCGACCTGGGTGTGGACGAGGCCGCTGAGTCCGTCGGTCAGGGCCTGGCCGATGCCGCCCAGCAGGGCGCCGAGCTGGGGCCGGTCGGCCGGGGCGAGGCCGTCGAGCAGAGAGTCGAGCGGGAGCTGCTTCACGATCTCGGCGGTCACCCGGTCGGTGACGGCCGTCTTGATCCGGGGGTCCCCGGCCAGCGGGGCCATCGTCGCGAGGTAGCGGTCGGTGTCGCTGATCTGGGACCTCGCCCAGAAGGCGAGGGCGCTGAGCGGGGTGAGCACGCAGGCGAGGACGATCAGCAGGGCGGCGAGGAAGGAGCGCACCCGGTGCCGGGGCGGCGGACGGTCCGTCGGCTGCCGCGCCGGGCCGGTCGCCAACTGTCGGGCGAGCCGTGCCTCCTGGGCCTCGACGGCGCTCAGCCGGGCCCGCAGCTCGGCCAGCTCGTCGCCGGGCCGGTCGGTCGGCATGCCGGGACTCCGTTCCTCCGGGGGTGCAATCCAGGAGACAACGGATCAGATCGGACGGCCAGTCGGGAGGCGCGGTGGCGCGAACGGCCCCGAGACCAGCCCCTGTGCGGGCCCGCGAACGGCCCCGCGAACGGCCCGGAACGGCGGAAAGCCCCTGGTGGGGTCACCAGGGGCTTTCCGGAGGAGAAAGGAGGATCAGGCGGTCGTCTCGGGCCGCTTGGTCTCGGTGGCCTTGGTCACGTTGGTCGGCGTGACGGCCGGGCGGTCGGCGCTCTGCTGGGGAGCGGCGGTGCTCTGCGCGGTACCGGCGGCAGCGGCGTCCGCCGGGGTGTCGTCCTCGCGCATGGCCTTCGTCTCGGCCTTCAGGATGCGCATGGACTTGCCCAGACCACGGGCCATCTCGGGCAGCTTCTTCGATCCGAACAGCAGGATGACGACCGCCAGCACCACGAGAATGTGCCAGGGCTCAAGACCGTTCCGCAGCATCCCTGGCCACCGGTCCCTTCTTGTCTAGAGTCGTGGCGGGCGCCAGCGCCCGTGTTGGCCAGTATGCCTGGCCATGACGGAGAACGGATACACCAGCTGGGAAACGCTGGCCAAAAACCAGGTGCCGTTCGAGCGGATCGCGAGCGCCGCGCCGTCCACCTGGCCGAATGCGGGTGCCGAAGCTCACACCCGCCGACCGCTCCGCTCCGATCGGTATCCGATCAGTAGATGAACGGCACCAGACGCTTCGACACCCGGCGGTACTCCGCGTACTCGCTCCCGAGGGCGTCCAGCAGCAGCCGCTCCTCGGCGGAGATCCGCCAGCCGTACGCGGCGAGCAGCAGGGCCGCGACCACCAGGGCGGCGGCCCAGCCGCCGGTGCCGACCGCGTAGCCGACCCAGACCAGCAGGCTGCCGGCGTAGCCGGGGTGCCGGATCAGCCGGTACGGGCCGGTGCGGACCACGCGCTGGGTGTCCACGGTGCGCAGGGTGCGGGTGTAGTAGCGGCCCAGGGTGCGCATGCCCCAGGCCCGCAGCGCCAGCCCGGCGGCCACCGCGGCCACCCCGAACCAGCGGGCCCAGGTGGGCAGTTCGCCGACCGTGGCGCGGTCGAACAGCACCACGGCCAGGACGGAGAGGGCGTAGCAGCCGAGCAGCAGCCGGGTCGACCCGCGGTCGCCGCGGTCGGCGTGCCAGCTGCCGGCGGAGGCGTCCTCGCGCCGGCGCAGCAGCAGCTCGTAGGCGATCCAGCAGAGGAGGCCGAGAAGGGAGAGGAGGGCGGGCAGGGACATGAGGGGCTCCCGGCGGTCGGGTCCGAGGTGTGCCTCCACGGTCCTCCCCGGCGGGCGGCCGGGGCACGCACCCCTCAACCGGACCCACCCCGCCATC
>NZ_JBHVEU010000544.1:0-5375 GCF_042802075.1 Kitasatospora sp. NPDC057518 | reverse complement strand
CGCGTCGGGGGCTCGTTCTGTGGGTTATCCCCCCCGGGGGGGGGGCGGGGGCCCCCCCCCCCCCCCCCGGCGGGGCCCCGCGGGGGGGGGCGGGGCCGGCCACCCCCGTCCCCCGCCCCCATCTGCCGTCAGGGGCCATCAGGCCCACTCCGGGACCGGCTCAGCCGTCCCCGCCCCCGGACTGCCGGGGCAGCGCCAGCGCCACCGTGTCCGCGAACTCCCGGACCGCGCTGGTCCGGCTGACCACCCGGCCGCTGTGCACCACCAGCCGGCTGTGCCCGCCCGCGAGCGCCCCGGCCAGGCTGTCCCCGCGCACCGCCAGCAGCTCCGCCGGGAACCCGGCGTCCACCCGGACCGGCGCCAGGCCGAGCGCCGCCCGGGCCTGGTTCGCCACCGCGTCGTACGCCGCCTCCGGGGTCAACTCCCCGCCGGCCGCCAGCAGGTAGGCCGACTCCAGCGGATCCGCCCGGCCGACCGGGTTGGACGGGTCGCGCAGCGCCCCGCTGCCCGCCGCCAGCGGCACCCCGGCGGCCGCCAACTCCCGTACCAGGCCCGGCCGCAGGCCCGCCGAGCGGCCCTCCATGCCGGTGCAGCAGCCGTTCTGCGGCAGGCAGACCACCCGGACCCCGCTGGTCGCCAGCACCGTCGACGCGCCCCGGGGCAGCGCCCCGCACGGGCCGAGTGCCACCCGGGGCCGCAGCGGGGCCAACGCCCCGGTCATCCGGGCGAGTTGGGCGGCGTCGCCGGCGCCGGTGTGCAGGTCCACCGGGCAGTCCGCCTCCCGGGCGGCCTCCAGCAGCAGCTGCACGTACCCGGCCGGGTCCGGGTCCAGCTCCGGGCAGCCGCCGGCCGCCGTGGCGCCCAGCTTGAGCGCCTCGCGCAGCTGCGCCCGCCCGTCCGCGCCGGCCCGTCCGGTGAGCAGCCGGGGCATCGCCACGGCCTGGAGCTCGGCCAGCCCGCCCAGTGCCTGCCGGGCGGTCAGCACCGCCTCCAGCCGGCGCAGCCCGTGCACGTCGCCGATCCGGACGTGGGTGCGCTGGGCGGTGGCGCCGTAGCCGAGCGAGGTCAGCGCGGCCTCGGTGACCCGGCGGGTGAGGTCGGCCGGGGTGTCCGGCGGCGGGGTGGGCAGGGCGGCGGAGAAGGCGGTGTCGTAGTGGGCGTGCGCCTCGGCGGGGGCCGGGAGCAGCAGGTAGCCGCGCAGGTCGATCCGGGCGCCGGTGGTGACGGTGGGCGCGCCGGGCAGGGCGGGCAGCGGGCCGAGGCTGCCGACGGTGCCGACCGCCTGGATCCGGTCGCCGCTGATCCGGACGTCCACCACCCGCCCGTCCGCCAGCCGGGCGCCGGTGAGGAGCAGGACCGGGCCGTGCCCGAGCGGGTTGGCCGCCGGGCCGGGCCCGGAGTGCGGCCCGTCGGCGGCTGCGCTGTCCATCGCCCGGCTCCTTCTCGGGCCGGCCCGTGCGGTCGGCCCCGTACGGCTGGCCCGTACCGCCGGCCAGTCCTCCCGATCAATGAGCGTCGAGCCTATGGGCCCGGGGGGCGGGTCGCCGGGAGGCGGGCAATAGTCGTATCGGGTCGGGCCGTGCGGCTCGCGGGCCGATCGAACGCCGGGCCTTGGATCGTCCGTCCGTACCCCTCGCCCACCTGCGGTCTTCGCCGCGGGATACGGATTTCACCTCCGGGCGCGAAACGTGTAATCTCTTCCTCGTTCGCCCCTATAGCTCAGTCGGTAGAGCGTCTCCATGGTAAGGAGAAGGTCTGCGGTTCGATTCCGCATGGGGGCTCTGGTGAGAAGCGGTCAGCTCCGGCTGTGCCGCGGATCACTGTGGCGGTGTAGCTCAGTTGGTAGAGCAAGCGGCTCATAATCGCTGTGTCACCGGTTCAAGTCCGGTCACCGCTACCCCGCGTAGTCGGTCGGGAGATCGCACTCCCGGTCGGCTACTCTTGTTGTGTTCTTATTCGTTGTCCAAGGAAGGCACTCCCGTGGCTGCCACCGACGTCCGCCCGAAGATCACGCTGGCCTGCGTGGAGTGCAAGGAGCGGAACTACATCACCAAGAAGAACCGGCGTAACGACCCGGACCGTCTTGAGATGAAGAAGCACTGCCCCCGCTGCAACTCGCACACCGCGCACCGCGAGACCCGCTGACCCTCTTGCAGGGCGACGGGCCTGTGTGAACTCAGGTCTCTTGCTCCGGGCCGCATCCCTCACAGGGGGTGCGGCCCGGAGTTTTTTTCGTATCCACCCGCGTTCCGAGGAGCCGCCATGGCGCTCGACCCCTCCTTCATCGGGCGTAGCTACCCGCCCACCGAGCCGTACGAGGTCGGCCGGGAGAAGATCCGCGAGTTCGCGACCGCGGTCGGCGACGCCAACCCGGCGTACACCGACCTTGAGGCGGCGAAGGCGCTGGGGCACCCCGACGTGATCGCCCCGCCGACCTTCCCGTTCGTGATCACCTACCGCGCGGCCGGCCAGGTGGTCGAGGACCCGGAGCTGGGTCTGGACTTCAGCCGGGTGGTGCACGGCGACCAGAAGTTCGCCTACACCCGCCCGGTGCGGGCCGGTGACCGGCTGTCGGTCACGGTGACCATCGACAACATCAAGTCGCTGGCGGGCAACGACGTGCTCACCGTGCGTGGCGAGGTGACGGACGCGACCGGCGGGCACGTTGTGACGTCGGTCATGACCCTGGTGGCCCGGGCCGCCGACGAGGCGGGGGAGTGAGCGCGATGGCGATCGACTACGACGAGGTCGAGGTCGGCACCGAGCTGCCGGCGCAGTCCTTCCCGGTGACCCGCGACACACTGGTGCGGTACGCGGGGGCCTCGGGGGACTTCAACCCGATCCACTGGAACGAGAAGTTCGCCCTGGAGGTCGGCCTGCCGGACGTGATCGCGCACGGCATGTTCACCATGGCCGAGGCGATCCGGGTGGTCACCGACTGGGTCGGCGACCCGGCCGCGGTGGTCGAGTACGGCGTGCGGTTCACCCGTCCGGTGCCGGTACCGAACGACGGGGTCGGCGCGGTGGTCGAGGTCTCGGCCAAGGTCGCCAAGAAGCTGGACGACCGCAGGGTGCAGGTCGACCTGCTGGCCACCACGGGCGGCCAGAAGGTGCTCGGCATGTCCCGGGCCGTCGTCCGGCTCGGCTGAGCGGCCCCGGGGGTCGCGGCGGCCGGGGTCCCGTACGGGATCTCCGGCCGCCGGCGCGGGCCTTGCGTAGATAGTGATTGGCCACTAACTTGGGGCCCATGGCGAAGTCGAGCATCCGGATGAGCGCGGAGGAGCGGCGCGAGAGCGTCGTCCGGGCCGCCCTGACCGAGTTCGCCCGGGGCGGGTACCACGGCACCTCCACCGAGGCGATCGCCCGCCGGGTGGGCGTCTCGCAGCCGTACCTGTTCCGGCTGTTCCCGAGCAAGCAGGCGATCTTCGCCGCGGCCGCCGAGCGCTGCGTCGAGGAGACCTGGCGGGTGTTCGACGAGGCCTCGGCCGGGCTGTCCGGCGAGGCGGCCGCGGAGGCGATGTCCACCGCGTACCTGGGCCTGGTCGAGAACGGCGACCAGCTCATGATGCAGATGCAGCTCTACGTCTCGGCGTCCGCGGCCAGGGCGGCCGGTGAGGACGAGGTGGGGGAGACCGCCCGGCTGCTGTGGGAGGACCTGTTCGACCGGGTCAGGATCCGGATCGGCGGCGGAATGAAGGACGCCACGCAGTTCTTCGCGTACGGGATGCTGATCAACACCCTGGTGGCGCTCGGCTATCCGCCGGACCACCGGATCTGGGCCGGCTTCGACGGGTGCGAGCCGCCCGAGTAGGCGCGCCGCCCGGATGGACGGGCCGCACGGGGTGTCCGTGCGGCCTCTTTTCGGCCCAAAGAAGTTATTGAGCAATAACTACCTAAGGAACCTGGGGGACGTCATGACGGAGAAACCTGCCATGGGCAGAGCGGCGGTCTGGACCCTGGTGATCGTCAGCGCGGCCAGTTTCATGGCCGCCCTGGACAACCTGGTGGTCACCACCGCGCTGCCGTCGATCCGCGAGGAGCTCGGCGGCGGACTGTCCGACCTCGAATGGACGGTCAGCGCCTACACCCTGAGCTTCGCCGTGCTGCTGATGTTCGGCGCCGCCCTCGGCGACCGCTTCGGCCGCCGCCGGATCTTCCTGGTCGGGCTGGCGGTCTTCACCGCCGGCTCCGCCGCGGCCGCGCTGTCCCCGGGCATCGGCGAACTGATCGCCGCCCGCGCCGTCCAGGGCACCGGGGCCGCGGTGATGATGCCGCTCACCCTCACCCTGCTCACCGCCGCGGTGCCCGAGGGCAAGCGGGGGATGGCCTTCGGCATCTGGTCGGGGGTCAGCGGCCTCGCCGTCGCCGCGGGGCCGCTGATCGGCGGCTCGCTGACCGAGCACTTCTCCTGGCAGTGGATCTTCTGGGTGAACGTCCCGGTCGGCCTCGTCCTGCTGCCGCTGGCCTACCTGCGGCTCGGCGAGAGCCGGGGCCCGGGCCGGGCCCTGGACGTGCCCGGAACCCTGCTGGTCAGCCTGGGGATGTTCGGCGTCGTCCTCGGCCTGATCCGCGGCAACCCGGACGGCTGGACCAGCCCGCTGGTCCTCGGCGCCCTGATCGGCGGCACCCTGCTGCTGGCCGCCTTCGTCCGGTACGAGCAGCGGGTCGCCGCCCACCCGATGCTGCCGATGCGACTGTTCCGCAGCCGGGCCTTCTCCGCCGTCAACGCGGCCAGCCTGCTGATGTACCTGGGGATGTTCGGCTCGATCTTCCTGATCAGCCAGTACCTCCAGGGCGTCGGCGGCTTCAGCCCGCAGGAGGCGGGCATCCGGATGCTGCCGTGGACGGCGATGCCGCTGCTGGTCTCGCCGATCGCGGGCATCCTCTCCGACCGGATCGGCGGCCGGCCGATCGTGGTCGCCGGGCTGGCGCTGCAGGCCGCGGGCCTGGCGCTGTACGGCCTGGTGGTGGACGGGAGCACCGGCCTCGACTACGTCGCCCAGATACCGGCCACCGTGATCTGCGGGATCGGCATGTCGCTGTACTTCGGCCCGACCGCCCAGCTGGTGATGGCCAGCGTCCGGCCGCAGGAGCAGGGGATCGCCTCCGGCGCCAACAACGCGCTGCGCGAGGTCGGCGGGGCGCTCGGGGTCGCCGTGCTCGCGGCGGTGTTCTCGGGGCAGGGCGGCTACCAGTCGGTGCGGGCCTTCACGGACGGGCTGGTGCCCGCGCTGTACGTCGGCGCCGCCGCCGTCGGGCTCGGCGCGCTCGCCGCGGTGTTCATCCCGCGGCGGCGGAAGGCGCCGGTCGCGGCGGCGGGGGAGCGGGCGGCGGACCGGGCCGAGCCGGCCCGGGTCTGAACGGGGGCGTAGGGG
>NZ_JBHVEU010000543.1:0-5403 GCF_042802075.1 Kitasatospora sp. NPDC057518 | reverse complement strand
GCCCGGGCCCGGGCCGTCGCCGGGTCGCGGACCAGCGCGCGGACGGCGACGCCCGCTTTCAGCAGGGCTCGGGCGGTGGCGCCGCCCTGCTGACCGGTGGCACCGACGACCAGGACGGGGGCTGACTGTGCGCTCATACGAGCTCCTCACACGGCACCGGAAAGAAAACGGCGGGGCCCGCCGTGTCTGCTCGAGTACGATACGGAGGGCCCCGCCACTTAGCAAGTACGGAGACGACGCCATGACAGCCCAACGCGCGGACGCCCGACGCAACCGCGCGCGGATCCTCGCCGTGGCCGAGGCGGAGGTCGCCGCCCACGGCGCCGACGCCTCCCTCGAACAGATCGCGCGCATCGCCGGCGTCGGCTCGGCCACGGTGCGCCGCCACTTCCCCGACCGCCGGTCCCTGCTGGAAGCGGTCTTCAGCCAGAGGGTCGACGCGCTGTGCTCCCGCGCCGCGGACCTCGCCGACGCCGACGATCCCAGGACCGCGCTCCTGGATTGGCTGGGCGCGCTCACGACCTACGCGGCCTCCGCCCGGGGCATGGCCGACGCACTGGTCCCGGCCGGCACCGGCGGCGGGAACCACGTCGACGCCTGCTCGGCACGCCTGGGAAGCGCTGTCGACCCCCTGCTGCACCGGGCCGCCCGCGCCGGCGCGGTGGCACCGGAGGTGACCACCGCCGACCTGGTCGCGCTGGTGACGGGCCTGGCCCTCGCCACCGAACACCACCCGACCCCCGCCGCCGAGGCACACCGGCTCCTCGCCCTGGCTGTGCGGGGGATCAGTCCCCGAGGATGAGACGGGCGGGCCCGTAGTGCCGCACCGGCCGGACGACGGCCGGGGTGACGCCGGGGAGGCCGGTTCAGGGCACCGGCACCACCCTCCCGAAGACCTCTCCCGCCACGATCGGGTACTGAGACGGGCGGAACTTGCGACGCCGGTCGCCGCCCTCACGGGCAACGACGAGCACGGTGACCCGCTCCACGAGCGCGTGGGCGGGTCAGGCGCGGCCGGGCAGACGGCCAACGAGGCTTCCGAGCAGCGTGATTGAGGCGTCGGACATCCCGGTCGACAGCCCGGGGCCTCGTCCGTCACGGCCTCTCGGGCCGTCACCGGATCGTGGCACCCCGAAGAAACCCGGTGATACCTCAAAAGCACCGGCGGCTCTTGGGGGCAGGGATTACCCTCCGGGTATGGGGTCATGGGAAGTTGGGATCGCTGTCGCCGGCGCGGTCGGTGCCTTGCTCACGGCCGGGGCCACGGCGCTCTCGACCGGAGTCGATGTGCGTGAGCGGCTGTCACGGCTACGGCGTCCCCGGGACACCCCACCCGCGCTGGAGCCCGCCGCCGATGCCGCCACCGAACTCGGCGACACGTACGACGCGTTCGTCTCCTACGCCTCGGTGGACACCGAGGCGGCGCAGACCCTTGCCACCGGACTGCGTGCCGAGGGGCTGCGGGTCTTCCTGGCCGAGTGGATCGGCCCGGGGCTGGTGGAGAGCCTGGAGAAGGAAGCGGCCCTGCGCGTCACGGCCAACGGGCTCCTGCTCTTCAGCAGCGCGACGATGAACGACGCCGCGATCCGCGACGAGTACGCGGTGCTGCTCCAGCGCGTGCACACCGGTGGACGGCGGTTCATCCCCGTGCTCGTGGATGACGTGGAACTGCCGCCCTTCGCCAGGATCCGCCGGCCCGCGGACCTGCGGAATCCCGGCAGCGAGCCCTACGACGTGAGCCTCGCCGCGCTGGTGCGGGCGGTACGGCCGCGGGGCGAAGCCTTATGACCCAGGTGTTCCTCTGCTACGCCAGGGAGGACGCCGACTGGGCGAGGGTACTGGCAGCCCGTCTCGGGCGGAGCGACCTGACCGTCCTCTTCGACGAGTGGGACGTGCTGCCCGGTGACGTGAGCGTGCACCACGCCGAGGCGGCGATCGAGGACGCCGGATGTGCCCTGGTCGTCATCAGCCCGGCCTCACGCGCCTCGTCCTGGGCCCGCGAGGAGTACGCGGCCCTGGTCACGGCCGGAGCGCGGCGGCGGCTGCGGCTCATTCCGCTGCTGATCGGGGACGCCCCTCTCCCGCCCCTGGCCGCGAGCCGGGTCTGGCGCGACTTCAGGACCCCGGACGCCGCCGACTACGAGCGGAAGGTCGACGAACTCGTCGCCGCCATCCGCGGTGAGAGCGTCCGGCCCGGTCCCGGCGGATCCGTCGCACCGGGACACGCGGAGAACATCGCGTCGGCCCAGCCTTCACCTCCCCGGCCCCTCGTGCCTCCCGACGAGCCCGCCGTCGTCCTCTGCTACGACAAGGCCGACACGGCGTACGCCCACGCGCTCGCCGACCAGGTGAGAGGAGCCGGACTGCGGGTCTGGTCGGTCGCGGACCTGAGGGCCGGGGACTCGCACGTCTGGGTGAGGCGCCAGCAGTTGGACTTCGCGACGGCCGTGATCGTGTTGATGTCACCGCAGTCCCAGAACTCCGACGACATCACGGACATGATCCTGGAGGCGATGCACCACCAGCGCCCCTTCTTCCCGGTCCTGCTCGACGGGCAGCGCAACTACCTTCTGGCCCACACCTGGTACGCCGACGCCCGGGACGGCCGGCTGCTGAGCCCGGAGGAGCTCCTCCGGCTGCGGGACATCGACACCGCCTCCCGGAACGGCAGCACGCCGGACGAGATGTCCTCCCTGTTCCCGGCTCCGCTCCAGCGACCCGCGGCGCAGACGGTGCGGGTGCCGGAGGCCGTCTCCCTCGGACGCCTCGACGGCTGTCTCGCCGAGCACAACTTCGCGCACGCGGATCTCCAGACCACCGCCATCGTGCTGGAGGCGGCCGGCCGTCTCGACGAGGGCTGGCTGGGCACCCGCCACGCGCGCCGGATCCCCGTCGAGGTCCTGGCCCGTGTCGACGGCATATGGGCCGACCACACGCACGGACGGCAGGGCTGGAGCGCCCAGGCGGCCCGGGCCGCGGTGCGCGGCAACCGGCACGCGGACTTCCTCGCGCTGTCGGTGGCCTGCGGCTGGCGGAGCTCCGCCGACGCGCTGGTGCCGCGCTTCTACCACGAGCTGACGGAGCGGGCGGGGCCCGGCCCCCGCGGCGCGTACTACCCGACGCTGCGCAATCCGCAGAACGAGCCGTTCAACCACTGGTACGACGAGTGGACTTCCACGGTTCTGGCCGTGCATCTGCGCAGGGGGGACAGGAGGTGAGCCGGTGAAGTGGACGGACCGGGTGGATCTGGCGATCTACCTGGTCGGATCCCTGGCCGCGCTGTGCTCGCTGGCCGTCTGCGCTCGACTGGCGCTCTACGTCCACGCGTCGGTGAACGTCTTCGGCGTCCTGGCCCTCTCCCCCCGCGTCACCCGGAAAACGGACCCGCCCGATCAGAAGAGCGGGAAGAAGCACAGGAAAGAGACGCCCGCTCCCGCCCGGGGCTGTGTCCCGCTCTTTCTCCTGGTCTACATCACCGCTACAGAGGTGTGGCTCATGCAATTCACGGTCATCGTCGTTCTCCTACTCCTCCTGGCGATCTCCGGTGCCGTCGGCCGGCTCAGTCTCCGCTACGTGCCCCCCGGCCACATCGGCATCGTACGGCGCCTGAACGGCCGGACTCATCCGGATTTCCCGCAGGTCACCCCGCACGCCACCCACGGGGTGCTCGCCCGCACGCTCCTGCCCGGGCGCCACTGGATGACACCGTTCGTCTACGAGGTCCAGGTCGTCCCCCGGACGCGGGTGCCGGAGGGCAAGATCGGCCTGGTCAGGGCGAAGGCGGGCCGGACGCGGCCGGGGAACCGGGCGCTGGCGCTGCCGGTGCCCTGCGACGACTTCCAGGACGGCGTGAGGTTCCTGCTGAACGGCGGGGAACAGGGCACACAGATCGGCGTGCTGGCCGGCGGACAGACCTACTCCATCAACACGGAGCTGTTCCGGGTGACGCTGGTGGACCGGGTCCACGTTCCGGCGGGCACCATCGGCCTGGTCGACGCGAGGGCCGGCGGGAACCGACCGCCCGGGGCGCTCTTCGGTCCGCACGTGGAGTGCGACGACTTCCAGGACGGCGCACGGTTCCTCACCGGCGGCGGTCAGCAGGGCAAGCAGCTCGCCATCCTCCAGGGCGGTGCCTACTACGACATCAACCCGGCCCTGTTCGACGTCATCACCACGCACAACGTGGAGGCGCGCGGCGGACCGCTGGAAGCACGGCACTTGAAGCAGATCGCCATTCCCGCCGACCAGACCGGCGTGGTGATCACGCTCGACGGCGCGGATCCGGGAGAGGACGACCAGGCGGGACCACCGGTACCGGGCCATCAGGGGTTCCGCCTGCCATGGGTGTTCCTGCAGAACGGCGGCCGCCGGGGGGTGCAGGAGGAAACCCTGAGCGGGGGAACGGTCTCCGCGCTCAACCCGTACTTCATCCGCGTCATGCTGATCCCGACGCACCTCCTCGCCCTGGAATGGGACGAGAAGACGCCCGCGGAGCAACAGAACTACGACGTGCATCTGGGGAGGATCACGGCCACCGTGCAGGGCTACCGGCTGTTCGTGGACGTGAAGCAGCTCATCCGGATTCCCGCCCAGTCCGCTCCCGGACTGGTCAGGCGGAACGGCGGAGCCCAGATCTCGGACATCGGCGGCCTCGACTACAACCGGATGCCCGTCCAGCGCTTCGTACAACGCGTCCTGGGCGCCATCGTCACCACGTACTTCAACCAGATCGCCACCGCGTCGACCGTGCTGGAGTTCGTGAAGAACTACCGGGACACCCGGCTCGAACTCGCCACCCTCGTGGAGAACGAACTCCGGGACTGGGGAGTGGAGTCCAAGGGCACCCACCTGGGCGTGTTCCGGGCCGAGGACGAGAGGCTCAACGAGATGCTCAAGCGGACGGCCGACGAGGAGATGGAGAGCGAGAAGCTCGCGCTGCAACTGGAGAACGCGGAACGCGAGGACGCGATCGACAAGGTGCGGGTGGAAGCGGAGAGGCGGCGCGTGAAGCTGGAGCTGGAGGCCGAGATCCAGGTCCTCGGCCTGGAGAACGTCATGGTGCTCAAGATGCTCAGGGAGATCTCCCAGGCGCCCGTTCCGCAGATCGTCAGCGGGGGCGACCTCTCGGCGTTCCTCGAAACGCTGCCGATCACTCGTCTCGACGGGCTGATGGACCGGATGCGCACCCTGCGCAGGGGGCCCGGGATCGAGGGCGCGGAGCGGCCCTCGCTACCCGAGGCGGAGCGCGGGGAAGCCGGGCGGTAAGGAGCCCGACACGGCGCCGGTGCCCGTCCTCCCCCCACGCCCCCGCCGCCGCGGTGACCCGATGAGCCCGACGGCCGGCTGCTCCCCGGCCATGGTCGTGCCTGCCGGTGCGCGCGCCGGCAGGCACCGCCATGGCCG
>NZ_JBHVEU010000542.1:0-5408 GCF_042802075.1 Kitasatospora sp. NPDC057518 | reverse complement strand
CGTCCAGCAGCAGGACGTCGTAGCCGGCCCGTTCCAGCTGGTGCACGGCTGCCGGTACCGTGCCGACGGCCGCCGCCGGAGCCTGCGTCCGCTGAGCCGCCGGGGCCCGCGTCCGCCGCGCCCCCGCCCCCCGTCATCCCCTGATCCGCCACAGTCCGACAAGGAGCACAGCCATGCACATCCTCATGATCGAGTGCAACCCGAACGGGATCGCCGGTATCGCGAACGCCCTGGAACTGGGCCACGACGTCACCCTGGTCTCGGTCGACCCCGACTTCTACCTCAGCGTCTCGCCGCTGACCGAGGCCGCCTACGCCCACCCGAACTGCCAGGTCGTCAAGAGCGAGCAGGCCTTCTCCCTCGACGAGCTGACCGACCTGGCGCGCCGGCTGCACGAGGCCAAGCCGATCCACGGCGTCACCACGTACAGCGAGTACCACACCGTGCACACCGCCGCCGTCGCCGAGGCGCTCGGCCTGCCCGGCATGAGCGTCGACGGCGCCCGCAACGCCCGGCACAAGCACCTGACCCGCACCACCCTGGCCGGCACCGGCATCCGCCAGCCGCGCTTCGCGGTGGCCACCGACCCGGCCGAGGTGGAGGCCGCCGTCCGCGAGGTCGGCTTCCCCTGCGTGGCCAAGCCCTCCGACGGCACCGCCAGCCTCCACGTCCTGCACCTCAAGGACGAGGCGGACCTGCGCGAGTACCTCGCCGAGCTGGCCCAGGTCGCCGACTACGGGCGCGGCGTCGTGCGCATCCCGGAGATCGTCATCGAGGAGTTCGTCACCGGCGAGCTGATCTCCGTCGAGTCCTGCGTGCTCGCCGGGGGAGAGGTGGTCAACCTCGGCCTGACCGACCGCTCGCTCAGCGGGTTCCCGTACTTCATCGAGATGGGCCTCACCTACTTCAGCGGCCACCCGCTCCAGGAGGAGCTGTTCGCCGCCACCACCGCCGTGCTGAACGGGCTCGGCGTGGACTTCGGCTTCATCCACACCGAGTGGCTGCTCGGCCCGGACGGCCCGGTGCTGTGCGAGGTCAACGGCCGCCTGGCCGGCGGGATCGTGCCGACCCTGATGGAGATCACCTCCGGCGTGGACCCGTACCTGGAGGTCATCCGCCAGGCCCTCGGCGAGCGGCCCGAGCTGGCCTTCCCCCGTGAGACCACGGCCAGCGGCCACTGGTTCGGCTCCCCGGTCGCCGGGACGGTCGAGGCGATCGGCTTCGACGCCCTCACCGACCTGCCCGGCTTCCACAGCGCCCTCGGCTACAAGAAGCCCGGCACGGCCGTGAACCGCCTGTCCCGCAGCAACTTCGACTGGATCGGCCACATCATCTTCACCGGCGGCGACCGGGACGAGGCCGCCAAGCGCTGCCAGGACGGCCTGGACCGCATCGACCTGCGCCTGTCGGTCGAGGTGGCCCGGTGAGCGCGGCCACCCCCGAGCAGCGGCGGCCCGCCGTACTGTCGGGCGTGGCCGTCCCCGCCCTGGACGCCGAGGCGCTGTTCGACGTGACCGTCGAGGACGGGGTCTTCACCCGGATCGAGCCCTCGGGCACCCGCCGCGGCGACGAGCCGGAGCTGTGGCCCGGCTACACCGAGACCCACGCCCACATCGCCCTGCCCGCCAACTTCGACGACACCGCCGAGGACCCGCGGATCATCGCCCTCCAGTACCTCTACCACGGTGTCACCCACGTGGTGGACATGTTCGGCTACCCGATGGTGGCCGACGCCTGGGAGGCCGGCCGGGCCGCTTCGGACCTGCCGTACCCCGAACTGGTCCACTGCGGCTACGCGGTGACGGCGATGACCAACGCGGCGGGCCTCTCCGGCCACGGCGTGGAGTTCCCGACCCCGGTGTACATGCTCGCGGTCGAGGCCGACCTCGACCAGGCGCTGCGCAACAACGCCGAGCGCGGCGCGACCTTCCTCAAGGTCATGTTCACCGACGGCACCGAGCAGCCGGGCTCCAAGGTGCGCTTCTCCCGGCTGTCGGAGCGGGTGCTGCGGTTCACCGCGCGGATCGCCGCCGAGCGCGGCATCACCGCGGTGATCGACTGCAACACGCTGGAGGAGACCCGCTGGGCCTACGACTGCGGCTTCCGGCTCTTCGCCCACACCGTCCGCGACCGCACCCTCGGCGACGCCGAGTGGAAGGACCTGGCCGGCGCCCGGTTCGTCTCCACCCTCTCCGGGCTCCGCCCGATGGTCATGACGGCCGACGACTTCCTCGCCGCGTACGGCCGCGAGGGCTTCGCCGAGACCCAGGACGTCCGCAACCTGGACGCCGTCCGCGGCCTGGAGCAGCCGTACGGGATCACCTACGGCCTCCAGGAGACCCGGACCGGCGCGCTGGGCGACATGCGCCGCAACGCGCTGGCCGCGCTGCGCGAGGGCAACCTGCTGGTCGGCACCGACTCGGGCAACACCGGTGCCTACCACGGCTACTCCCTGCTCGGCGAGCTCGACCTGCTGCGCGGGGACGACCCCTCGCTCGCCGACGCGCTGCGCCACCAGGCCACCGTCGGCGGCCGGCGCTACTTCGACGAGCTGCGCGGAGAGTCCGGCGCCGCCCACCCGATCAGCGTCGGGGCGCCGGCCACCTACAACCTGCACGCGCCGGGCCGGCCGCTCGCCGCGCTGCCCACCGCCACCGTCGTGCGGGGGACACCGATCGACCGCCAGGCGGTCGCCCGGGCCATCGCCGGGCTCCGCGCCGCCGGGGCGGCCGGCACGACGACGCACGACACGAAGGAGGGGGCGGCCCTGTGACCGTCGACCGCAAGCGGGCGCTGATCGGCGTCAACGCCGGCATCCTGCTCGCCAACACCGGCAGCTACATCTGGTTCCCCGTGCTGGTGGCCTCGCTCGGCGGGGTGGACAGCGGCTTCTGGGCCGGCGTCGTGATGGCCATGACGTACGTCGGGCGGCTGCTCGCCACCTTCTTCTACGAGGGCGTGGCGCTGCGCATCGGCATCCGCGGTGCGGTCTTCCTCGGTACCGCCCTGGAGGCGGTGGCGCTGGGCCTGATGGGCTTCGGCACCGGGGTGCTGGTCTACGCCGTGCTCGCCTTCTTCATCGGCTTCGGCTCCGGCACCTCCTTCCCCGGCCTGAAGAACGTCCTCGCCTCCTACCCCGACGACGAGCGCCCCAAGGCCTTCTCGACCTTCCAGATGGCCGGTCAGGTGGGCGTGTTCGGCGGCGCCATGCTGGGCGCCGTGCTCGCCGACGTCGAACTGCGCACCCTGTTCTCGGTGGTGTTCGCGATCTTCCTCGCGTTCTGCCTGGCGGCCTCGTCCTTCATCCCCCGGGACGGCTTCCAGCCCCCGGCGCCGGTGGAGCCCGGGGCCGGGGCGGCGGCCCGCAAGCCGCTGTTCTCCACCGCGGTGTTCAAGGGCATCGACATCCGGGGCGCCACCCGCTACTTCCTGCTGTCGGCGGTGTTCTGGTTCCTGTCGATCGGCTTCATCGTCGGCATCCCGCTGCACATGGAGCGGTACGTGCCGCAGTGGGCGCCGTCCTCGCCGTTCTGGATCACCGGGCTGAGCATCCTGGTGCTCCAGTACCCGGTGTTCAAGTTCCTGATCGGCCGGTTCAGCCCGGCCGTGGTGATGGCGATCGGCCTCACCGGCATGACGGTGGCGTTCACCGCCCTCGGCGCGGGGCGCGGCGCGGCCTGGGTGGTGGTCGGGGCGCTGACGGTGGTGCTGGGCGAGATCCTCTTCGTGCCGTCCTTCGACATGTGGATCGCCCGCAAGGTCCCCGAGCGCCAACTCGCCAAGGCGATGGGGGCGATGCACTTCTTCCGCAGCGCCGGGAACATGGCCGGCTCGGTGCTCGCCGGTGTGCTGTTCGACCTGTCGCGCTCCGCCGGGGTGCCGGGCGCGAACTGGTACGTCGACGCGGTGGTGGCCGCCGGCTGCGCGGTGGTCTGCCTGGTGGGCCGGGCGGAGGGCACCGAGGCCGCGGCGGCCCAGGAGGCCGAGGCGGGCAGCTCGGACGCCGTGGGCGCCGCGTCCGCCTGACAGAACCCGAGCGGTCGCGCGTCGCGG
Organism: Kitasatospora sp. NPDC057518; assembly: GCF_042802075.1. Taxonomy (NCBI): domain Bacteria; kingdom Bacillati; phylum Actinomycetota; class Actinomycetes; order Kitasatosporales; family Streptomycetaceae; genus Kitasatospora; species Kitasatospora sp. NPDC057518. The sequence continues at coordinate 1,355 of NZ_JBHVEU010000542.1, read as the reverse complement.
GGCCGCGGACGGAACGAGAGAGAAAGAGACAGGAAAGAGCAGATGGCAGACATTTGCGTCATCGGCGGGACCCGCTACTTCGGCAAGCTGCTGGTGCGCCGGCTGCTGGCGGCCGGCCACCGCGTCACCCTCGTCACCCGCGGCCGGACCCCGGACCCGTTCGGGGACTCCGTCCGGCGGCTGCGCGCGGACGTCAACCGTCCCGGCGAGCTGGCCGAGGCGGTCGCCGGGGAGCGGTTCGACGCCGTGGTGCACCAGATGTGCTACACCCCCAACGCCGCCGTGGAGGCCTGCGAGGCCTTCGGGGACCGGGCCGGGAAGCTGGTGCTGACCAGCACCATCGAGGTCTACAACCGGGACACCTTCCGCGGGCCGGTCGCCGCACCGGAGTTCGGCGCGCTCGCCCGCGAGGAGGAGCTCGACCCGGCCGGCTACCCGTACGACCTCACCCTGCCCTGGCAGGACGACGACTACCTGGAGGCCAACTACGGCGAGGGCAAGCGCCAGGCCGAGGCCGCGGTGACCGACCGCGCCCGGGTACCGGTGCTGCTGGCCCGGGTGGCCCACGTGCTGGCCGAGGAGGGCGACTTCACCGGCCGCTACCGCTTCCACGTCGACCGGATCCGGGACGGGCGGCCGATCGTGGCCCACGCCGGGCCGGGCCGGACCTCGCTGGTGCGGGCCGAGGACGCGGCCGGCTTCCTCGCCTGGGCGGCCGTGAACGAGGTGACCGGCGCGGTCAACGTGGCCTCCCCGGACACCGCCGACGTCTACGATGTCGTTGCCTCGGTGGAGGGGGCGACCGGGCTGACGGCCCAGGTCATCGAGAAGGAGGACCCGGCGGGCGACCCCGACCTGTCCCCGTTCTCCTGCCCGGCCGACTTCGCGATGTCGGCCGACCGGGCCGCCTCGCTCGGCTACCGGTTCACCCCCATCGCCGAGTGGCTGCCCGCGCTCGGCCGGGCCGCCGCCGCCGACACCGATCCCACCACCGCCAAGGAGCAGTGATGTTCGACCTCATCGTCATCGTCAGGGTCACCGAGCCGGACGGCGTCCCGGCGGTCGCCGACGCCCTGGCCCGGATGCGGCCGCTGTGCCTCGCCGAGGACGGCTGCGTCAGCTGGGAGGCGTACCACTCGCAGGACGACCCGGGCCGCTTCGTCCTGGTGGAGCGCTGGGCGACCCGGGAGGCCTGGGAGGCGCACGACGGCGGCGACGCGATCCAGAAGGTCTACATCCCGGACATCCTGCCGCGGGTCGAGCGCGAGGTGCACCCCAGCGTTCCGGTCTCCGTGAGCGCCGGCTGAGCACCGGCTGAGCGCGCCGGCTGAGTGCACCGGCCGCGCCGGAGAACC
>NZ_JBHVEU010000541.1:0-5423 GCF_042802075.1 Kitasatospora sp. NPDC057518 | reverse complement strand
GCGGCCTCGGTCAGCTCGGGACGGCCGGAGGACACCCGCGGGGTGCGCGAGACGACCTTGGCGGCGTTGCCGGTGAACGCCACGGCGACGTCCTCCACCGCACCGGCGGCCGGAGCGGCCTCCGGGGCGACCGCGTTCGGCTTCACGGTGATGACCGGCGCGCCCTTGGTGACCTTGGACTTCACCTGGAAGGACGCGGCGAACACCGACTGGGTGGCGACCGGACCACCGTCGCCGGCCTCCAGGTCGATGGCGTCGGTGATGATGCCGGAGCCGATCCGCAGCGCGACGCGCGCGGCCACCTCCTTGCCCTCACCGGAGGACGTCACCAGCACCGCGGCCACGTCGTTCGCCTTGGCGATCTGCGCCAGCGCGTCCACCTTCGGGACGACCAGCTGGTCGGCGAACTCCGCGCCGTCGGCGACGTACACCTTCACCGCACCGTACTCGCCGGCCTTCGCCGCGATGCCGGCCGCGGCCGCACCGGCGCCCAGGACGACGGCGGACGGCTCACCGATACGGCGGGCCAGGGTCAGCAGCTCCAGGGCCGGCTTGCGCACCGCGCCGTCGGCGTGGTCCACCAGAACCAGGATCTCAGCCATGATTCGTTGCTCCTGATCGATCGTTGGGTTCGCGAACGGGTGGGACTAGATGAACTTCTGGTCGGCGAGGAAGGTCGCGAGCGACTTGCCGCCCTCGCCCTCGTCCTTGACGACCGTGCCCGCGGTCCGCGCCGGACGCGCCGCCACCGACTCCACCGCCGTCCACGAACCCGCCAGACCGACCTCGTCCGCCTCGATGCCCAGGTCGTCCAGGTCCCACGACTGCACCGGCTTCTTCTTCGCCGCCATGATCCCCTTGAACGACGGGTACCGGGCCTCACCCGACTGGTCCGTCACCGAGACCACCGCCGGCAGCGCCGCCTCCACCAGCTCCGTCGCCGCGTCACCGTCCCGACGACCCTTCACCACGCCGCCCTCGACCGACACCTCCGACAGCAGCGTCACCTGCGGCACACCCAGCCGCTCCGCCAGCAGCGCCGGCAGCACACCCATCGAACCGTCCGTCGACGCCATGCCACCGATCACCAGGTCGAACCCGGCCTTCTCCAGCGCCTTCGCCAGCACCGCCGACGTCCCGACCACATCCGAACCGTGGATGTCCTCGTCGTTCACGTGCACGGCCTTGTCCGCACCCATCGACAGCGCCTTGCGCAACGCGTCCTTCGCGTCGTCCGGCCCCACCGTCAGCACCGTCACCTCGGCGCCCTCGTTCGCCTCCGCGATCCGCAGCGCCTGCTCCACGCCGTACTCGTCCAGCTCCGACAGGAGGCCGTCCACACCCTCCCGGTCGGTGGTGTGGTCGTCCGCGAAACGACGGTCACCCGTCGCGTCCGGCACGTGCTTCACACAGACAACGATCCTCAAGCTCACGGCCTGTCTCCTGTACTGGTCTCGTCCGGCGGCTGCGGCGGTGCAAGCGGGCGCGAACACGGCACGCACCCGCTCCGGGCAGCGAATTCCCGTGCCGGTCCGGAACTTCCTGGCAGCATACTCGCCGGTAGTGCAGTGGTCACTACTGGCCAGTAGCTTATGCCGTGCGGCTGCTCCCGCCGCCTGTGCCCATCCTGCCCCAGCGCGGGGCCGACTCCACCCGCCGGGGCGGAACACCTGCGGCCGGATTGCTCACACCACGCGACCGAGCGCCGCGATCACGTCCACCCGGCGCGGCTGGCCCGCCGCCCGACGCACCACCCGGCCCTCCCCGTCCAGCACCAGGACGGTCGGCGTCCGCCGGACCTCCAGCCGGCGCACCAGCTCCAACCGCTCCTCGGCGTCCACCTCTATGTGCTCCACCCCGTCGACCATCCCGGCCACCTCCGAGAGCACCCGCCGGGTGGCCCGGCAGGGCTGGCAGAAGGCCGTCGAGAACTGCACCAGCGTCGCCCGCGCGCCGAGCGGCCCGCCCAGCTCCGCCCCCGACAGCCGTACGGCCTCCGACAGCGGTACCTCGTCCGCCCCGTCCTCGGTGCTCACCCTCGTCCTCCCGTCACTCCCGGCCCTTCACCCCGGCCACGGCGGGCCGGGACCGGCCCCGTCGAGGCACGACAACACACGCCGTCGGCCCGGTCATCCCCCCAGTCTGCGGCAGCGCCCGCGGCGCCCGAAACACGGTCGACCGCCAGGGCCGGGACACGTACGATCGGCCGATGGACTCCGACCGCCACCCGATGCCGCCGCCGGTCCGCCGCCGCGTCATCGCCCCGGCCAGGACCACCGTCCACCGACGGCGCTGACGCCCCGCCGCTGCCGCCGCCCGTCGCGACCACCCGGAGCCCCGTTGCAGACCGATCCCCGCGGTCCCCGCTTAGCCGCAGCGCTCACCGCGATCGTCCTGGCCCTCGTCCTGGCCACCGGCAGCTGCCCGCTACTGGGAGCCCAGACGCTCGTCTTCGCCCTCGGCTCGTTCGGCGGCCTGCGCCTGGCCCCGTACGTCCGGCTGTTCCAGGCGCTCGTGCTGCCCCGGCTCGCACCGCCCTCCGCCACCGAGGACGAACGGCCGCTCCGCCTCGACCAGGGCGTCCTCATGGTCTTCGCCGCGGTCGGCACCCTCGGCTACTGCACCGAGGTGACGTGGCTCGGCGTGATGGGCGCCTCGACCGCCCTCACCGCCGCCTTCGCCAACGCCGTGTTCGGCTACTCCGTGGGCTGCGAGCTCTACCCCCTGGTCCGGCACGCCCAGGGCCGCCTCACCTCCCGCGCCTGATGCGAGCGGCCGAAAAGTTCCCGTTCGAATTCATCACGGAGATCACATCGGCAATACCCACTTGACCGCACGCCTCAGGTGACAGCAGGCACTCGTTCGGGGGATCATCTCCGTGAATCACCCGTGACCGCCGCGGAGTGCCGTACTCCGGTCGGCACCGCCCGCGCAACGGAGCGGGTACCCGCCGAACCGGGCTCCGGCCCGTGGAAGTCAGGACTGACCGTGGCAGAGTTCGTGTACCCGCCGGTGATCGGCGCCGCACTCACCGCCTTCCGCGCGCTCGACGCGCGGATCAAGATCGTGGGCGCCGAACACATCCCCGCCAGGGGGGGAGCGGTACTGGTCAGCAACCACATCAGCTACCTGGACTTCCTCTTCGCGGGCCTCGGCGCGTACCGCGGCGGCAAGCGCAAGACCCGCTTCATGGCCAAGGACGACGTCTTCAAGCACCGGATCTCCGGCCCGCTGATGCGCGGCATGAAGCACATCCCGGTCGACCGCACCGACGGCCAGCCCGCCTACGAGGCCGCCGTGCGCGCCCTCAAGGCCGGCGAGGTGGTCGGGGTCTTCCCCGAGGCGACCATCAGCCGCTCCTTCATGCTCAAGAAGTTCAAGACCGGCGCCGCCCGGATGGCCGCCGACTCCGGCACCCCGCTGCTGCCCGTCGTGCTCTGGGGCACCCAGCAGCTCTGGACCAAGGGCCGCCCGAAGACCCTCACCAAGCGGCACGTCCCGGTCACCATCATGATCGGCGAGCCGATCCACCTCGGGCCGGACGACAAGCCCGTGATGGTCACCCGGCGGCTGCGCGCCGCCATGAGCGAGATGCTCGACCAGGCCCAGCGCGAGTACCCCGGCAAGCCCTCCGGCCCGGACGACACCTGGTGGCTGCCCGCCCAGCTCGGCGGCACGGCGCCCACCCTGGAGGTCGCCGAGGCCGAGGACGAGGCAGAGGCCCTCGCGAAGGCCGAGCGCCGCGCCGCCCGGGGCTGAGGCCCGCTCCGCTCCCCTCTGTTCCTCTCCCCTCCACTCCCCTCTACTCCGTGCGATCGAGCGAGCGCGGTCCGTCGCGTGTCGCCGGACCGCCGACGTCCCCCGTCTGACACAGTGACAGCTCCTTTCAGGGGCCTTCGTCCTGAATCCTCGGCGGGGGCACACGTCGGAGCGGTCGAGAGTCTCGGAGGCGGAGATGGCACGGATCACCACCGGCACACGGCAGTCACCCACGGGCAGGGCCCGCACCCGCGCGAGCGCCGGTGCGGGCCTTCTGCTTCTGGGCGCCCTGCTCACCGGCTGCGGGGCCGAACCCGGGGAGATCCCGCTCTCGGAGATCCGGCCGGAGACCCCCACCGCCACCCCCGAGGCGACACCCGCCGCGACCCCCGGCGTGGTCGGCGCGGCCGTCGGAGCCCCCGCGGCCGCCGCGCACAACGGGCTGATCGTCAGCCGCGCCTACACCGACGCCGCCCGCACCAGCACCGCGATCGTCACCCTCTCCCCCGACGGCACCGGCCAGCAGCAGGTCACCCAGCCGCCGGCCCGCGCGCTCGACGACCGCCCGGACTGGTCCCCCGACGGCGCCACCATCGCCTTCGACCGCACCGACCCGCAGACCGGGACCGCCCGGCTCTGGACCGTCCTCACCGCCGGCGGCCCCGAGCACCAGGTCAACCAGCTCTGCGACAGCGGCACCGCCGACTGCGCCAACGAGGACGAACGCGCCCCCGCCTTCTCCCCCGACGGCAAGCAGGTCGCCTTCAGCCGCTCCTGGGGCGCCCTGGACCCGTCCGGCAGCCACCAGATCCAGTACTCCGACCTCTACCTGATGACCCCCGAGGGCACCGACGTCCAGCGGCTCACCTTCCTCACCAACGACAAGCCCTACTCCGGCGCGGTCAGCAACCCCAGCTGGTCCCCCGACGGCAAACAGCTCACCTTCGAGTACCGCACCAGCGCCACGGGGCAGCCCGCCAACAGCCGCGCCATCTACGTGGTCAGCGCGGACGGCACCGGGCTGCGGCAGCTCACCCCCTGGGAACTGCGCGCCGGCGACCGCGCGGACTGGTCCCCCGACGGCACCCAGATCCTCTTCACCACCTACCCGGCCGGCCCCGACAACGCCCCCGGCGGCGGCATCTACACCGTCCACCCCGACGGCAGCGCCGTCGGCGCCCTCACCCCCGCGCCCTCGGACGCCTTCTACGGCGCGGCCGCCTACGCTCCCGACGGCAAGTCCATCGTCTTCGCCCAGGCGCCCGCCGGCACCGGCGCCGACCTGTACAGCATGCGGCCGGACGGTACGGGCGTCGCCCGTCTCACCAACAGCGCGGACAAGTGGCTCAGCCGGCCGGCCTGGGGGACGGCGGAGGCCCCGGCGGCTCCCGCCGACCAGGTCCAGGCGACGGCCCAACCGTCGGATCAGGCCTCGGGTCAGGCGTCGTCGGCTCCTCAGGCACCCCAGGCGCCGCGGCCCGATGCCCAGCAACCCGCCCAGGCCCAGGGGCAGGCGCCCACGGAGAAGCCGCAGCCCGAATCCGACTCCGACGAATAAGATTCGCCCCGGCCCTGAAAACGCGAAGAACCCCCATCCGGGACCCGGATGGGGGTTCTTCTGAAGAATTGTTCGGCGGCGTCCTACTCTCCCACAGGGTCCCCCC
>NZ_JBHVEU010000540.1:0-5471 GCF_042802075.1 Kitasatospora sp. NPDC057518 | reverse complement strand
GTCCAGGCAGTTCGGGTACCGTTCCCCGGGCGTCTTGGCCAGCGCCCGGGCGACCACCGCCCCGACGGCGGCCGGCAGGTCGGGCCGGTGGTCGCGCAGCGCGGGCGGCGGGTCGTTGAGGTGCGCCCAGAGCAGCGCGAGGTCGCTCTCCCGGCGGAACGGCGGGGCGCCCGCGAGCATCTCGAAGACCACGCAGCCGAGGCCGTACTGGTCGCAGTGCCCGTCCAGCGGCCTGCCGGAGATCTGCTCGGGCGCCGCGTAGTCGAGCGTGCCGACGATCTGGCCGACGGTGGTCAGCCCGCTGAGCGAGAGGGACTTCTTGGTCAGGCCGAAGTCCGCCAGGTACAGGTGCTCGGGGTGCTCGCTGTCCGTCCCGGCGGCGACCAGTACGTTGCCCGGCTTGACGTCCCGGTGCACCAGGCCGTGGTCGTGCGCGGCGTCCAGTGCCGAGGCGATCTGGAGGGCGAACCGGACGGCCCGCCCGACCGGGAACGGGCCGGAGCGGTTGATCAGGGCGCGCAGGTCGCCGCCCTCCACGTAGCGCATCGCGAGGTACAGGATGCCGTCCTGCTCGCCCGCTTCGAACACCGGGATGATGTGCGGGTGGTCGATCGCGGCGGCGGCCTCCGACTCGTGCATGAACCGCTGCCGGAACACCTCGTTGCGGGCCAGCTCGGGGGCGAGCAGCTTGACCGCGACGGTCCGGCCGAGCCGCAGGTCCTTGGCCCGGTAGACCACGGCCATGCCGCCGCGCCCGATCTCGTTCTCCAGCCGGTAGCCGGCGACCCGCCGCCCGACCAGCCCGGCGGGCAGACCGGTGGCGTCCCGCTCGGTGGTATCCCGCTTGGCGGCCTCGCGTGCGGCGGACGGCCGCTCGACGCCGTCGCGCTCGGCGGAGGTCACGGCTCACCGGTCCGGGTGGGGGCGGACGGGCCCTCCGCGGACGGGCCGTGCGAGGGCGCGGGCGCGGGGCTGGGCCGGTCGGTGGCCGCGTACGTCTGGAGCTGGAGCCCGTCGCCGTAGCACCAGCGGTCGTGCACCGGGTCGAACAGCCAGACCGCCTCGCCGTCCACCACCAGGCCGATCCGCAGGCCCCGGGTGCGCTCCCGGAAGGCCCCCAGGTCGAGGGCGCCACCGGCGAGGTCCTCCAGCAGGGCGCGGTAGCGGTCGAGCGCGCCCCCGGCCTCGGCCAGCGCCGGCCGCGGGTCGGCGGTCCGCGCGGGCGGGCCGCCGGCGGCGGGCGGTGGCTGCGGCAGCGCGACCAGCAGGCGGCCGTCCACCCAGGCGGTCCAGCCGTTGGAGCAGAGGATCCGCGCCCAGTCGCCCCGGCGGTCGAGCAGCTGCAGCGGCAGCAGCGCGTCGAGCCGGGCGTCCGGCCGGGCCGGGTCGGGTGCCGCCCAGGAGGCCATCCCGTCCGGCGGGGCGACGTGGGTGGGGCGGAACGCGAGCTCGTCCATGCGGCGGTCGCCCTTCCGCTAGCGCCGCATGATGCTCGGCTCGTGCCGCCGCAGCAGGGCCAGCACCACCAGGCCGTACAGCAGCGAGAGCGCGGGCAGCAGCGTGATGCCCACCAGCCAGCCGGAGCGCTGGTGCCGGAACATCGGGTCGGCGGTGATCGCGTTCGGGAAGATGCCGTGCAGCTCGACGGTGCGCGCCATCGCCGAAAGGCCCCAGCGGGACGGGACCAGCCAGGCGAACTGCTCCAGCCCCGGGACGCCGTGCAGCTTGAGCATCAGGCCGCTGAAGACGATCTGCACCACCGAGAGGAGCACCAGCAGCGGCATGGTGGCCTCCTCCTTGCCCACCAGCGCCGAGACCACCAGGCCGAGCATCATCGCCGAGAAGGCGAGCAGCGCGACCGCGAGGATCAGTTCGGGCAGCTGCGGCATCACCACCCCGGTCGGCACCGCGAAGGAGAGGTCCACCCCGGCCAGGCCGACCACGGTCAGCACCGCGGCCTGGGCCACCGTGACCGTGCCGAGCACCACCACCTTGGAGACCAGGTAGGCCGATCTGGACAGCCCGACCACCCGCTCCCGCCGGTAGATCGCGCGCTCCTTGACCAGCTCGCGCACCGAGTTGGCGGCGCCGGTGAGCAGCCCGCCGATGCAGAGCGTGAGCAGGCAGTTGACGGCGTTGTCGGGGGAGAGCCGGGAGCCGGCCATCGCCCGGCACATCAGGCCGATCACGAAGGGCAGCACCACCATGATGGTGAGGAAGAGCCGGTCGGCGGCCAGCACCGCGGTGTACCGGCGTACCAGGGTGCCCAGTTGGGAGAACCAGCCCTGCGGCTTGCCCCAGTCGATCACGGGAGCGGCGGGAGCGGCGGGAAGGGCGGGCGTGGCCGACGCGGCGGGCTCGTGCGGGGTCGGGTGCGGACGGGGCGACGGCGTCGGCCCGCCCTCGGCCGCCACGTAGCGCGCGTACTGCGGGGAGCCGCGGAACCGCTGCTGCCAGGTGTCGTGGTCCTCGTCCTCGAAGGCCTCGAAGGCCTCCGGCCACTCCTCGTAGCCGAAGAAGCCCAGCGCCTCGCCGGGCGGCCCGTAGTACGCCGTCCGCCCGCCCGGGGCCAGCACCAGCAGCCGGTCGCAGACGCTCAGGCTCAGCACGCTGTGCGTCACCACGACCACCGTCCGGCCGTCGTCGGCGAGCCCCCGCAGCATCCGCATCACCGAGCGCTCCATGCCCGGGTCCAGCCCGGAGGTCGGCTCGTCGAGGAAGAGCAGGGACGGCTTGGTGAGCAGCTCCAGCGCGACGCTGACCCGTTTGCGCTGGCCGCCGGAGAGGCTGGCGATCACCTGGTCGGCGCGGCCGTCCAGGCCCAGTTCGTGGATCACCTCGCGGACCCGGGCCTCCCGCTCGTGCGGCTCGGTGTCGCCGGGGAAGCGCAGCTCGGCGGCGTAGGACAGGGCGCGGTGGACGGTGAGCTGGGTGTGCAGGATGTCGTCCTGCGGCACCAGGCCGATCCGGCGGCGCAGCTCGGCGTAGTCGCGGTAGAGGTCGCGCCCGTCGTACAGCACCGTGCCCTGGTCGGCGGGGCGCAGCCCGGTGAGCGCGTTGAGCAGGGTGGACTTGCCCGCGCCGCTCGGCCCGGCCACCGCGAGCAGCGCCTTCTCGGCGAGCGGGAAGCCGACGTCGTCCAGCAGCACCCGGTGGTCGGGGCCGACCCGGACCACCAGGTGCCGGACGTCCAGGGAGACCTCGCCGGTGTCGGTGTACTCGACCAGCCGGCCGTCGGCCAGGCAGAGCGCGGAGTGGCCGATGCCGACGATGTCCGCCGGGCCGACCGGGGCGCGCTGGACGGGGCGGCCGTTGAGGTAGGTGCCGTTGTGGCTGTCCAGGTCGACGATCTCGTGGCCGCCGTCGGGCAGCGCGCGCAGTTCGGCGTGGTACCGGGAGACCACCAGGTTGTCCAGGACCAGGTCGTTGTCGCGCGAGCGGCCGATCCGGACGGTGCGGCCGAGCAGCCGGTGGACGGCGCTCGGGCGGCGGAAGGTGCCGGAGAGGTGCGGGGCGACCAGCGACGGCCGCTTGTGCGCGGTGGGTGCCGGAAGGCCGGCGAAGGCCGCGGACGGGCCGTCGGCCGGGTCGCCGAAGCGCAGCCGGGTGCCCGGGCCGACCTCCTCGCGGCTGACCCGCCGGCCCTCGTCGTACGTGCCGTTGGTGCTGTCCACGTCCTCCAGCAGCCAGTGCCCTCCGGTGGCGCGCAGGATCGCGTGGTGCCAGGACACCCGGGGGTCGTCCAGGACGATCTCGCTGGTCGGGTCGCGGCCGAGGTGGTAGGCCCGGGTCGGGTCGATCACCCGCGACGCGGTGCCGGTGACCAGGACGAGGGGCGGCGCGGAGGGTGCGCCGGGGCGCTCTCCCATGCTGCGCATTCTATCGCCGTCGCTGTCGCCGCACCGGCCGAAGAGCCCTGCCGGAGTGCGGGATTGGACTGGACCACTGCCTCCGCGCGCCACTATCGTTCGGCGTGCCCGCGGATCGCGCGCCGCCGGAACGCGCCCGCGCGTCACCGGGAGTCGTCGAGTGCTTCGGAACGGAACCCATGAGCATCTGGCCGCAGTTGCGAAGATCCCGGACCGTCCGGGCCGGGCACGCCACCGGCCGGGTGCTGCGCTGCGGGCTGATGGACACCATGCTCGCCGACCTCGCCGTCTCGGTCGTGCTCTGCTTCGAGCACCCGCTGGACGACGACCGGCTCGCCGCCGGCCTGGCCCGGGCGCTGGAGCGGGTGCCGGTCTTCGCCGGAAGGCTGCGCACCGTCGAGGGCGTCCTGGAGGCGGTCTGCGACGACACCGGCGTGCCGTTCGAGGTCTACACCGTGGAGGGCACGCTTGCCGAGGCGATGGGCCGGGCGACGGCGGCCGGCGCCGAACTGGTCGCCCCGCTGGACGCCCCCGCCGCCCGCGACGGCGGCGTCCCGCTGCTCACCGTGCGCCTCACCCGCACGGCCGACGGCGGCACGGTGCTCGGCTGCTCCTGGCACCATGCGATCGGCGACCTGCACAGCTTCATGCTGCTGCTGCGGACCTGGTCCGCGGCGGTCGAGGGCGAACCGCTGCCGAAGGCCGAACTCGTCGACGACCAGGACGAGTTGCTGGCCGAGGTGCTCCCGGACGAGGACTGCGGACGGCCCGGCTTCCGGCTGCCCTCGGCGGCGGAGGCGGAGCTGCTGGCCCGCGAGGTGGCGGTCGGGCCACGCGCCAACCGGATCGTCCAGATCGCCTTCACCGACGCCGAACTGGCCAGGATGCGCGAGGAGTTCGGACTGGCGGCCGGGCGCCGGCTCTCCTCCGGGGATGTGCTCTGCGCCCACCTCCTCAGCACCCTGCGGGAGTTGGACGGGGACGACGCCGAGCGGATGCTGACCGTGCCGGTCAACGCGCGCCGCTGGCTGGGCCTGTCGCCCGCGCTGCTCGGCAACCTCCTCAGCGAGGTCCATCTGCCGCACCGGCCCGAGGAAGGACCGGCGGTGCTCGCGGGCGCACTGCGTACGGCGGTCGAGGAGTTCCCGACCGCGCACCTCAACCTCCGCGCCAACCTGTGGTTCCTGGCCACCCTCGGCCGCTCGCGGCTGCGCGACTGCGTGCCGCTGGGCTTCGACCCGGCGGCGCGCCGGTTCAGCTTCTCCAACTGGAGCGGCTTCGGCGCCTATGCGGTGAGCTTCCAGGGGAAGCGGCCCGTGCTGTTCAGTCCTGCGGCCAACTATCCGATTCCCTGGGTCTGTTGGACGGTCGAGGGGTTCCGGGGCGAGGGCCGGCTGGCCACCGTGGTGCTGCCGGCCCGGCTCGCCGCCCGGGTGCGCGGGGCCGAGGGCCGGGCGGCGCTGCACCGGTTCCGCAGGGCCGGGGACCGGCCGCCCGCCTCGGCCGGGGTGCTGCCCAAGGTGCTCTGAGCCGCCCCGCAGGCGCGGGTGCGAAGGCAGGCCCCGGTGGTGGAAGGGCGCCCACGGGGAGGCCGGTTCCCCG
>NZ_JBHVEU010000539.1:0-5501 GCF_042802075.1 Kitasatospora sp. NPDC057518 | reverse complement strand
CCCCTGTCCCGGTCGGGACAGGGGGCGCCGCTCGCTCCGACGGGACGGTCAGTCCACCGTCCAGGTGTCGTTTCCGGCGAGCAGCGTGGCCAGGTCGCCCGGGCCGCGCCCGTCGGTGGCGGTGGCCAGCTGGCTCGCCATCAGCTCGTCGTAGACCGGCCGTTCGACGCTGCGCAGCACGCCGATCGGCGTGTGGTGCAGGGTGTCCGCGTCGGCGATCCGGGAGAGCGCGAAGGCGGTGGCGGGGCTGGCCGCGTGCGCGTCGTGGACCAGGACGTCCGCCTCGTTGTCCGCCGTGACCGGGGCGGTGAACAGCTCGCCGTCCGGGCCCCGGAAGACGCCGTTCGCCAGGTCCGCGCCGAAGCGGGCGGCCTTCCCGTGCTCCAGCCGGATCAGCGCCTCGTCCCGGCTGCCCGGGTCCTTCAGCACCTCGAAGGCGCCGTCGTTGAAGATGTTGCAGTTCTGGTAGATCTCCACCAGCGCCGTGCCCTGGTGCTCGGCGGCCGCCCGCAGCACCGACTGGAGGTGCTGGCGGTCCGAGTCGATGGTGCGCGCGACGAAGGTGGCCTCGGCGCCGATCGCCAGCGACAGCGGGTTGAACGGCGCGTCCAGCGAGCCCATCGGGGTGGACTTGGTGATCTTGCCGAGCTCACTGGTGGGCGAGTACTGGCCCTTGGTGAGGCCGTAGATACGGTTGTTGAACAACAGGATCTTCAAATTGACGTTCCGCCGCAGGGCGTGGATCAGGTGGTTGCCGCCGATCGACAGCGCGTCGCCGTCACCCGTCACCACCCAGACGCTCAGGTCCTGGCGCGAGGTGGCCAGCCCGGTCGCGATCGCCGGCGCCCGGCCGTGGATCGAGTGCACCCCGTAGGTGTTCATGTAGTACGGGAAGCGCGAGGAGCAGCCGATGCCGGAGACGAACACCGTGTTCTCGCGCCTGATGCCCAGCTCCGGCATGAAGGACTGCACCGCCGCCAGGATCGCGTAGTCCCCGCAGCCCGGGCACCAGCGCACCTCCTGGTCGGTCTTGAAGTCCCGGGCGCTCTGCGGGCCTTCGGCCTTGGGCACCAGTCGCAGGGACGGGAAGGCACGCTCGCTCATCGGTGGTCCTCCTCGTCCAGGGTGCCGATCGCGGCCCACAGCACGTCCGCCAACTGGGCCGCCTTGAACGGCAGTCCGCGCACCTGGTTGTAGGACTCGGCGTCCACCAGGTACTTCGCCCGCAGCAGCAGGGCCAGCTGCCCCAGGTTCATCTCGGGAACGATGATCTTTTCGTAACTCCGCAGCACCGAGCCCAGGTTGGCCGGGAACGGGTTGAGGTTGCGCAGGTGCGCCTGGGCGACCTCGCCGCCGTCCGCGCGCACCCGGCGCACCGCGGCGGTGATCGGCCCGTACGTCGAGCCCCAGCCGAGCACCAGCACCCGGGCGTCGCCGCTCGGGTCGTCCACCTCGACCGGCTTCACCGTGATGCCGTCGACCTTGGCCTGCCGGGTGCGGACCATGAAGTCGTGGTTGGCCGGGTCGTAGGAGATGTTGCCGGTGCCGTCCTGCTTCTCGATACCGCCGATCCGGTGCTCCAGGCCGGGCGTACCGGGCAGCGCCCAGGGCCTGGCCAGGGTCCGCGGATCGCGCAGGTACGGCCAGAAGGCGCCGTCCTCGCGGTTCGGGCCGGTGGCGAACTCCGGGTCGATCTCCGGCAGTTCGTCGACCTCGGGGATCCGCCAGGGCTCCGAGCCGTTGGCCAGGTAGCCGTCCGAGAGCAGGAACACCGGGGTGCGGTAGGTGACCGCGATCCGGGCCGCCTCCAGCGCCGCGTCGAAGCACTCCGCGGGCGTGGCCGGGGCGACGATCGGCACCGGCGCCTCGCCGTTGCGCCCGAACATCGCCTGCAGCAGGTCCGCCTGCTCGGTCTTGGTCGGCAAGCCGGTGGACGGGCCGCCGCGCTGGATGTCCACGACCAGCAGCGGCAGTTCGAGCGAGACGGCCAGGCCGATCGTCTCGGACTTCAGCGCGACACCCGGCCCGGAGGTGGTGGTCACCCCGAGCGCCCCGCCGAAGGCGGCGCCGAGCGCCGCGCCGACACCGGCGATCTCGTCCTCCGCCTGGAAGGTGCGCACCCCGAAGTCCTTGTGCCGGCTCAGCTCGTGCAGGATGTCCGAGGCCGGGGTGATCGGGTACGAGCCCAGGTACAGCGGGAGGCCGGAGCGCCGCGAGGCGGCGATCAGCCCGTAGGACAGCGCCAGGTTGCCGGAGATGTTGCGGTAGCGCCCGGCCGGGAGCCTGGCCGGCGGCACCTCGTAGGAGACGGCGAAGGACTCGGTGGTCTCGCCGAAGTTCCAGCCCGCCCGGAAGGCGGTGATGTTCGCCTCGGCGATCTGCGGCTTCTTGGCGAACTTGGTGCGCAGGAACGACTCCGTCCCGTGCGTGGGCCGGTGGTACATCCAGGACAGCAGGCCCAGGGCGAACATGTTCTTCGCCCGCTCGGCGTCCTTGCGGGCCAGGCCGCTGTCCTTGAGCGCCTCCAGGGTCAGCGTGGTCAGCGGCACCTTGTGCAGGTGGAAGCCGTCCAGCGAGCCGTCGCCCAGCGGGTCCGCCGGGTAACCGACCTTGGCCAGCGCCCGCTTGGTGAACTCGTCGGTGTTGACGATGATCTCGGCACCGCGCGGCAGGTCCGGCACGTTCGCCTTCAGCGCGGCCGGGTTCATCGCGACCAGCACGTTCGGGGCGTCGCCCGGGGTCAGGATGTCGTGGTCCGCGAAGTGCAGTTGGAAGGACGAGACGCCCGGCAGGGTGCCGGCGGGCGCCCGGATCTCGGCCGGGAAGTTCGGCAGCGTGGACAGGTCGTTGCCGAAGGACGCCGTCTCCGAGGTGAAACGGTCACCGGTCAGCTGCATGCCGTCACCGGAGTCGCCGGCGAAGCGAATGATCACCCGATCGAGTCTGCGGATGGGCTTGCCCGGCTTCACCGGAGGGCCGCCCGGGCCGGGCGGTCCGGCGGACGCGTCCGCACCCGCGTGCGCGTCTCCGCTCCCGGCGCGGGCCTCGTCGCCGTCCGGGCCGTCCACTGCCTCTGACTGATCGACCTGACTGGTCACTGCCGCGGACCTCCTCGTGGGCGCACCACCGCGGGCGCGGCCCCGTGCCCCGTCCGCCTGGTGCACCTCTCGCATCCTATGCGGGCCGACCCGACGGCGACCGGAAGCACGGCAGTTATTTCACCGGCCCGCGGCTGCACCGCACATGAAGGTCAACGCCCGCCCGCCGGAGATCATTCCGGCTCGGACGGGCGGGCGCGAGCACCTCACGGGCGCATGGCCGAGATGCGCTCCCGGGGGCGCGCCCCGGGCGCCGGGGCGACGGAACCGGAGGGCGTCAGGAGTTGAGGTAGGTGAGCACGGCCAGCACCCGGCGGTGGTCCTCGGCGCTCTGAGCCAGTCCCAGCTTGAGGAAGATGTTGCTGACGTGCTTCTCCACCGCGCCGTCGGAGACCACCAGCTGCTTGGCCACCGCGGCGTTGGTGCGGCCCTCCGCCATCAGCCCGAGCACCTCGCGCTCGCGCGGCGTGAGATTGGCCAGAACGTCGCCCTTGCGGCTGCGGCTGAGGAGCTGCTGCACCACCTCCGGGTCCAGCGCGGTGCCGCCCTCGGCGACCCGGACCACCGCGTCGGCGAACTCGCGCACCTCGGCGACCCGGTCCTTCAGCAGGTACCCCACGCCCCGGGTCGAGCCGGCCAGCAGCTCCGAGGCGTAGCGCTCCTCCACGAACTGCGACAGCACCAGCACGCCCAGCTGCGGGTACCGGGCGCGCAGTTCCACGCAGGCGCGCAGGCCCTCGTCGGTGTGGTTCGGGGGCATCCGCACGTCGGAGACCACGACGTCCGGCAGGGCGTCGGCGGCCGCCAGGTCGTGGATGGTCTTCACCAGGGCGTCTCCGTCACCGACCCCGGCGACGACCTCCAGGCCGCGATCGGTGAGCAGCCGGGTCAGTCCCTCCCTGAGCAGTACGGAGTCCTCGGCGATGACGACGCGACGCATAACGACCTTCCGGGCAGGCGTGTGCTGACGGAAGTCAGTCTCCCCCATCCCGGGGCGGGCGGAGGGTCCGGGACGGGCCACCTCTCGGCCCGGCCCGGACGGCTCCCGGCGGTCCCGCCCGGAGCGGGGTCCCCCATCGTGCGAGGCCTCACCCGGAGCGGGGTCCTCCCCGGAGCGGGGCCTCACATCGTGCGGATCGCCACCGCGTCGCAGAGGCCCTCCAGGGCGGCCTTCGCGGCGCAGTCCGGCAGCGGCGCGAGCAGCGCCCGGGCCTCCTCGGCCCGGCGCAGGGTCTCGGCGCGGGCGCGCTCCAGCGCGGGGTGGGCACGCAGCAGGCGCAGCGCCTCGGCGTGCAGGTCGTCGTCGGAGAGGTCCTGGTCGAGCAGTTCGCGCAGCCGGGCGTCGTCCGGGTCGGCCGGGTCGGCGGGCATCTGCTGCAGCAGCAGGGTCGGCAGGGTCGGCACGCCCTCGCGCAGGTCGGTGCCGGGGGTCTTGCCGGACTCGTGGCCGTCGCTGGCGATGTCGAGCACGTCGTCGGCCAGCTGGAAGGCGATGCCGATCCGCTCGCCGAACTCGCCGAGGGTGTCCACCAGCTCGCGCTCGGCACCGGCCATCAGCGCTCCTATCCGGCAGGAGACGGCGATCAGCGAGCCGGTCTTGCCCTCCAGGACGTCCAGGTAGTGCAGCAGCGGGTCCATGTCCTGGCCCGGGCCGCGGGTCTCCAGGATCTGGCCGGTGACCAGCCGCTCGAAGGCCTCGGCCTGCATCCGCACGGCCTCCGGGCCGAGGTCGGAGAGCACCTGGGAGGCGCGGGAGAACAGGAAGTCGCCGGTGAGGATGGCGACCGAGTTGTCCCAGCGGGAGTTGGCGCTCGGGGCGCCCCGGCGCACCGGCGCCTCGTCCATGACGTCGTCGTGGTAGAGCGTGGCCAGGTGGGTCAGTTCGACCACCACGGCGGCGGGCACCACGCCGGGCGCCCCCGGGTCGCCGAACTGGGCGGCCAGCAGCAGGAGCAGCGGGCGGAAGCGCTTGCCGCCGGCCTCGAGGAGGTGACTGGCGGTGACGGTGATGAAGGGGACGTCGCTCTTGACGGCCTCACCGAGCGCCGCCTCCACAGCGTCCAGTCCGGCCTGGACGTCCCGGGTCAGGTCGCGGTCCTGCACGCTGAGCCCGAAGGGTTCCACGACGGTCACGAAGACCACTCCTCTGTCCCTGGTCGATCTAGCGGCCTGGTCCCTGAGTGCCGCCGCTGGCCATACAGGCAGGGTATCCGGTCGCGAGTGGATCACTGCACGGGCGTGCGGATCCTGTCATGATCGGGCTTGATGCCCTGGTCAGGGCGGCTGCGCGGGCCGGACGGCGGTGGGGGCGAATTCGGCTGGTAATAAAGGTGGGAGAGCCCCCGGAACTCCCCCGGCCCCGGCACCCGACACAGACCCGTCCGGGCCGCGCGGGCTGAGCGC
>NZ_JBHVEU010000538.1:0-5516 GCF_042802075.1 Kitasatospora sp. NPDC057518 | reverse complement strand
ATCCGCGACTACCCGCGGATGGGCTTCCCGCTCTACCCGATCGTGGACCCCGGAAGAAGACGGTGACGCCGTTCCCGGATCCCGACCGCGACCGCCGGCGGCGATCAGGGGTGAGGTCCCGGACCGCCGCCGACCGCCCGCGGACCGGCTGGTCCGCAGGTCACCGGCCGCCCAGCAGGTGGGCGAGCCCGTCGGCCAGGCCGCCGCGCCAACAGGCGTAGTCGTGGCCGCCGTTGAACTCGCGGTAGGCGAGGTCGTAGCCGCGGGCGGTGAGCACGTCGCGCAGGTGGCGGTTCTGGGCGAGCAGCATCCACTCCTGGAGCCCGACCTCGACCCAGAAGCGGGCCGGGCGCCGCTGTTCGGCGGCGAGGCGGCGGGTCAGCCACTCGCTGCCGACGTCGAACTCCGTCTCGTCGGGCCACCAGAAGGAGCCGGACTGGGAGAGCGCGTTGCCGAAGCGCTCCGGGCGGCGGTAGGCCGCGTAGGCGGCGGTGAGGCCGCCCGCGCTCTGGCCCGCGACCACGGTGTCGGCGGGGTCGGTACTCGCGCCGAACTCCGTTGCGGCCCAGGGGAGGAGGCGGTCGGCGAGGAGGTCGACGAAGGCCGGGTTGCAGCTCAGGTCGTCCGGCCGCTGCGGGCCCATGGTGTGCACGAGCAGGGCGACGGTCGGCGGGATCGCGCCGTCCGCCGCCAGGTTGTCGAGGGTGTCGCCGACGGACAGCACCCCGCCCCACATCTCGCCGTCCAGCAGCACCGCGACCGGGTACGGGCCGCCGTCCGCGCGGTGCCCGGCCGGGAGGTGGACGTCCACCCGCCGGCCGGCCGCCGTGTGCGCGACCGTCCGCCCGCGCGGCACGCCCTCGCGCCGCGCCACGTACGGCTGCGCGGGCGCGGCGGGCAGGCTGAGCACGGAGGAGGGGTGCCGGCCGTCGCGGGCGGGCAGCCGGGGTTCGGTGTCGTACGGGTCGGGGCGGGCCCGGTCCAGGACGCGCAGCCAGTCGGCGCGGGTGGTGCCGGGGGCCTCGCCCCGGAAGGGGTACAGCTGGTAGGAGGCGCGGTGGTCCTCGCGCAGCCGGTAGGTGATCGACCAGCTTCCGTCGGCCTGACGCTCCATCAGGTGCGGTGTCAGGTCCCCGGCGTGGCGGTCCTTGTCGGTGACGGTGTGCAGCAGGGCGAGCACGCCGTCGCAGTCGGCCTCCCGGTGGGTGAAGGTGACCAGGCGGTAGGCGGGGTCGTCGGGGTCGAGGGCGACGACGGGCGGGGCTTCCACGGTGGGTTCTCCAGGGGTGGTCACGCGGGGCTGCCCTTGCGGCTGAGCAGCACCCAGAGCAGGAACGGGCCGCCGAGGACGGTGGTGACGATGCCGACGGGGATCTCCACCCCGCCGAGCAGCACCCGTCCCAGGGTGTCCGCGAGGACGACGAGCAGGGCGCCGGTGAGGGCCGAGCCGAGCACCGGCACCCGTGCGGGTCCGGCCAGCCGCCCGGCGACCACCGGCGCGGCCAGTGCCACGAAGCCGACCGGCCCGCAGACGCCGACCGCCAGCCCGGCCAGGGCGACGGCCAGCAGCAGGCAGGCGAGCCGCACCCGGCCCGGGTCGACGCCGAGCGCCGAGGCGACGCTGTCGTCGAAGCGCAGCACCGCCAGACGCCGGGCCGCCACCAGGGCGAGCGGCACCAGTGCGGCCAGCCCGACCAGGACGGGCGTGGCGATCGCGAGGTCCCGGCCGTTGAGGCTGCCGGAGGTCCAAACGTACAGCGATCCGGCCGAGTTGAGCGAGCGGCGGGCCAGCGCGACCTGGATCACCGCCGAGGCCAGCGCCGACATCGCGAGGCCGACGACCAGCACCCGGTAGCCGCGCGCGCCGAGCCCGCCGGAGACCAGGGTGACCACCAGGACGGCGGCCAGCGCGCCGAGCGGTCCGGCCCACCAGGCGCCGAAGGTGCCGGAGGCGGTGGCCGAGATCAGCACGGCCGCGGTCGCGCCGTCGTTGACGCCGAGGAGTTCGGGGGTGGCCAGGCGGTTGCGGGCGAGGGTCTGGGTCAGGCAGCCGGCCAGGCCGAGCGCGGCCCCGGCGGCGAGGGCGGCGACGATCCGGCCGAGCCGGAACTTCTGCACCAGCAGCACGTCGAGGCGGTCACCGTAGCCGAACACGGCCTGGAAGGTGCGGCCGAGGTCGAGTTCGCTCTGCCCGGCGTGGGCGGCGACCACGACGGCGGCGAGCAGGGCGGCGGCCAGGCCGAGCGAGGCGGCCAGCGCCCGGCGGGGGAGCAGTAGCGACCAGGCGCCGTACCGCAGTGCCAGGTCGGGCTTCGGGGCGGGCGGTTCGGCCCGCCGTCCGGCCGGCGGGGTGGCCTCGGCCGGGTCGCTGAGGGCGAGCGCGGCGGAGCGCCGGGAGCGGACGATGGCGATCAGGGCCGGGGCGCCGACGAGGGCGACGATCACCGACACCGGCGCCTCGTAGGGCCTGGCCACCACCCGGGCCAGCACGTCGGCGCCGGTCAGCACGGCCGCGCCGAACAGTCCGGCGAGCAGGGTCAGTCGGCCGATCCGCGGACCGGCGAGGGACCGGGCGAGGAAGCCGGCCAGCAGGCCGAGGAAGGACACCGGCCCGGCCAGGGCGACCGCGGAGGCGGTCAGCAGGGTGACCGCGACGGCGACCGCGGCCCGGGTGGCGCCGGGGCGGTGGCCGAGGCCGCGGGCCAGGTCGTCGCCGAGCGCCAGGGCGGTGAGCGGCCGGGTGGTGAGCGCGGCGAGCAGGAAGCCGGCGCCGAGGACGGGGGTGAGCCGGGCGAGTGTGCTCCAGCCCTCCACCCCGGCCAGTGAGCCGAGCACCCAGACCCGGTAACGGTCGTAGGCCTCTGGCGAGTTGACGATCAGCACACCGGTGAGCCCGCCGAAGGTGGCGCCGACCGCGGAGCCGCCCAGCACCAGCCGCATCGGCGAGCCGCCGCCCCGGCTGCCCGCGATCAGCAGCACCAGCGCGCTGGCGAGCACGGCGCCGCCGAAGGCGAAGGCGAGGTAGCCGTAGGAGCTCTGGATGCCGAGTACGGCGATGCCGAGCACGACGCCCAGCGAGGCGCCGGCGTTGACGCCGAGCAGGCCGGTCTCGGCCAGCGGGTTGCGGGTGACGGACTGCAGCTGCGCCCCGGCGACGCCGAGCGCCGCGCCGACCAGCAGCGCGGTGAGGGTGCGTGGCAGTCGCAGGTCGCCGACGACCAGGGCCAGTCGGCCGTCGGCGCGGGCGCCGTCGTGGTTCAGCAGGTAGTCCAGCACCCGGCCGGGGCCGACCTCGCCGGCGCCGACCGACAGCGAGAGCGCGGCCAGGGCGAGCAGGAGCACCGCCGCCGCCGTGACGGCCGGCCAGGTGGGGCGGGTGCCCTCCGGGCGGCCCCCGGGCCCCTCCGGGCGGCCCCCGGGCCGTCGGGGCTCCGGCGCGGTGGCGGGGGGCGCCTTGGTGACGCCGGCTTGCGACAATGTCATAAGGTAAGGCTAACCTAATGGTCGAGTCCGTCCCGCGGGGCCCCTCCGCCCCGCCGAACAACCCGGACGCCGCTCAACTCCCGTACCATCGTTGCCCGGAGGCACCCATGCCGTTCGCCCGTCGCCCGCTCAGCCCCGTCCGCCGCCGTGCGGCCCAGGCGCTGGCCGTCACCGGGGCGGCCGCGCTCCTGCTCACCGGCTGCGGCTCCTCCGGCTCCTCCTCGGGTTCGTCCACGGCCGCCTCCCCGGCGGCCGACGCGGCGGGCGGCGGCAAGGGCGGCGACACCGGCAAGCGCACCGTCAAGGACGCCACCGGCAAGGCCGTCGAGGTCCCCGCCGAGCCCAAGCGGATCGTCACCCTCACCCAGGAGGACCTGGACGCGGTGCTCGCCCTCGGCGTCAAGCCGGCCGGCATCACCAACGGCCAGGGGCTGGCCGAGCCGCCCGCGTACCTCAAGGACAAGGTGCAGGGCGTCCCGGTGGTCGGGAACCTGCTCCAGCCCGTGATGGACAAGGTGATCGCGGCCAAGCCCGACCTGATCCTGGCCGGCGACATGCAGGACGAGCAGGTGCTCAAGCAGCTGCGCGAGATCACCCCCGCCACGCTGGTCACCATGGCGCCCACCGACGACTGGAAGCTCGCCTTCCGGGGCATCGGCAACGCCGTCAACAAGCTCGACCAGGCCAACAAGGTGATCGGCGACTACGAGGCCAAGGCCGCCAAGGCGGGCGGCGAGCTCGGCAAGAACAAGGGCGCCGCCGTCTCCATCGTCCGCTGGAACCCCACCGGCCCGAGCTGGATGGAGAAGAAGCAGTTCGCCAGCGGCGTCGCCCTGGACATGGGCCTGACCCGCCCGGCCGCGCAGGACAAGGACGGCAACGCCCACAGCCCGGCGCTCAGCCTGGAGAAGCTCAACGAGATCGACGGCGACTGGCTGTTCCTCTCCACCCTGACCGACGACGGCAAGACCGCGCTCAAGGACGTCCAGTCCAAGCCCGCGTACCAGGAGCTGGGCGCGGTGAAGAACAACCACGCCGTCACCGTGGACGGCTCGGTCTGGTCCACCCGGGGCGGCCCGCTCGCCGCGGACGTCGTCATCGGCGACCTCGCCAAGGCGCTCGGCGGCAGCTGAGCGGGCGCCGGTCGAGGGGGAGCTGCCATGGAGTTGACGATCCAGGGACTCAGCGCCGGCTACGGGCCGGGGCGCCCGGTGCTCGGCGGCGTCGACCTCACCGTCCCGGCCGGCCGGGTGGTGGCGGTGGTCGGGCCGAACGGCTGCGGGAAGTCCACCCTGCTGCGCTCCGTCGCGCGGCTGCACCGGCCGGACGGCGGGCGGGTCCTGGTCGGCGGCGAGGACGTGTGGCGGCTGCGCCCGCGCCAGGCCGCCCACCGGGTCGCGCTGCTGCCGCAGAGCCCGCAGGCCCCGGAGGCGGTGACCGTCGCCGGACTCGTCCGCTACGGCCGCCACCCGCACCAGGGACTCTTCCGGCAGTGGTCGGCGGAGGACGAGCGGCTGACCGCCGACGCCCTGCGCGCCACCGGCGTGGAGGAGTTGGCCGACCGCTGGCTCGACCGGCTCTCCGGCGGCCAGCGCCAGCGCTGCTGGCTGGCCATGGTGCTCGCCCAGGACACCCCGGTGGTGCTGCTCGACGAGCCGACCAGCGCGCTCGACCTCGGGCACGCGGTGGAGGTGCTGGAGCTGGTCCGCCGGGTCGCGGCGGGCGGGCGGACGGTGGTCATGGTGCTGCACGACCTCGCGGCGGCCGCCCGGTACGCGGACCTGCTGGTCGCGCTGCGGGACGGCGCGGTGGTGGCCTGCGGGCCGCCGCGCGAGGTGGTGGACGCTCCGCTGGTGCGGGCGCTGTACGACATCGACAGCCATGTGCTCGCGGCGCCGGGGGACGGCGCGCCGGTCATCGTGCCCCGGGCGCCGCTGGGCTGACGGGGCGGGGGGCCGAGGAGTCGTCGGGTCGCCGGGACGGAGGGGGTCGCCGGGGCCGGGGGACGGGCGGGGCGGAAGGACGGGCGGGGC
>NZ_JBHVEU010000537.1:0-5532 GCF_042802075.1 Kitasatospora sp. NPDC057518 | reverse complement strand
GGGCGGAGGCTCCTCGCCCCCGCCCCGAACCCGAAGACGGTATGACTAGTTCTTCTGGATCTGGTCGAAGGAGAGCTCGACCGGGGTCTCCCGGCCGAAGATCTCGACCAGGCCCTTGACCTTCTTCGAGTCCGGGTTGATCTCGTTGATGGTCGCCTGGAGGGTCGCGAACGGACCGTCGGTGACGGTGACCGAGTCGCCGACCTCGAAGTCCAGCACCTGGATCTCGCTCGGCTTGATCGGCGAGGGCTTGCCGGCCTCCTTGGCCGCCTGGCGCTCGACGTCGGGGGCGAGCATCTTGACGACCTCGTCCAGGGTCAGCGGGTACGGGTCGTAGGCGTTGCCGACGAAGCCGGTGACACCCGGGGTGTTGCGCACGACGCCCCAGGACTCGGGGGTGAGGTCCATGCGCACCAGGACGTAGCCGGGGAGCTTGTTCTGGCGGATGGTCTTGCGGTCGCCGTTCTTGATCTGGACGACCTCCTCCTGCGGCACCTCGGCCTGGAAGATGTACTCCTCGACGTTCAGCGAGACGGCGCGCTGCTCCAGGTTCTGCTTCACCCGGTTCTCGTAGCCGGCGTAGGTGTGGATCACGTACCACTCGCCCGGCATGAAGCGCAGGTCCTCGCGGAACTTGGCGACCGGGTCGACCTCGTCGGCCGACTCCTCCTCGGCCTCCTCGGCGTCCTCGACGGACTCCTCGGCCTCGGCGTCGCCCTCCACGTGCAGCGCGGCCTCCTCGGCGGGCTCGCCGGCCTCGGCCTCGTCGTACGCCTCGACCTCGTCCTCGTCGCTGTCCGCGGCGTCCACGATCTGCTCGGCGGACTCGGCGTCGTCAGCCGGCTCGGCCGCGTCCAGCTCGGCGGCGCCATCCGCCTCGCGGACGGTCTCGTCGGCGTCGTACAGGGGGGACTCAGACACGGTGGCGGCTTCTTTCCTGGAGATGGTGAAGGTGGCGCGCTCCTCGACCGGCCCGGCGGACGGCCGCTCGCGCGGGCGCCAGGTGAGGTCTCGGAGACTTCAACAGTACCGAGTCCACGGTAGCCGCGCGTACGTCCGGCGCCGACAGCTCGACCCGGGCCGAGTAATCGGCCCGGGTCGGGAGGCTGTTCGAGAGGTGGGGCGGCCGGTCAGCCGAAGACCAGGAGGCTCAGCTTGGAGAAGCCGTAGTCCAGGCCGGCCACGAAGGCCATCATGACCACCACGAAGGTGACGACCACGGCGGTGTAGTTGGTGAGCTCGCCGCGGGTCGGCCAGACGACCTTGCGCAGCTCGGCGATGATCTGGCGGTAGAAGAGGGCGGTCCGTGCGAACAGGCCCTTCTTGGCCCGCTTGCCTGACTTCTTCTGCTTGCCGGACTTCTTGTCGCCCTCGGCCGATGCGATCTCGGCAGCGCCGTCGGCACCCTCGGGGTTGCCGCTCTCAGGCGTTGCGGTGGAGCCCGTGGTCTCCGTCACTCGTCCTCACCTGAATCCGGGTCCTGCCGGCTTCGCCGCGCACCCGGTGGGGGCGGCCAGTCGGCTAGCGGTGCTGATCGGTGCCATCTCCGCATCAAGCCCGCTCACTCCTGTGGAGCGAACGGGCTGAAAACGGATCTAGCAGCAGGGCAAGAGGGACTCGAACCCCCAACCGCCGGTTTTGGAGACCGGTGCTCTACCAATTGAGCTATTGCCCTACGGTGCCTCGCGGCTCCGGTGGCGACCAACCTACCGTATCTCCCCCCGCTGTCTGCACAGGCGGTGAAAGCTCCGGTTGTCGGCGGGCCGTCGAGCAGCGAGTGTACGTGGTCGAGGGGTGTTTGGTCGAACTTCTTCTTCCGGCTTCTCTTCCGGACCGGCCGCTCCCCCGGCGGACGTCCGGTCCGGCGGGACCCCTTCCGACGGACCGTCGGGCCGCGATTCGGACGGGAACGTACGGATGCCGATACCCCGATGCCCGGTAGGTCCCGGTTCTGCGACGATGCAGGCATGAGCGCTTCCACCCCGCAGCCCGACCAGTCCATCCGCCCCGCCGACCGCCGGGTCTCCGCCCGGATCGGCGCGATCGCCGAGTCCGCGACCCTCGCCGTGGACGCCAAGGCCAAGGCCCTCAAGGCCGCCGGCCGCCCGGTCATCGGTTTCGGTGCCGGCGAGCCCGACTTCCCCACCCCGGACTACATCGTCGAGGCGGCCGTCGAGGCCTGCCGCGACCCGAAGAACCACCGCTACACCCCGGCGGGTGGCCTGCCCGAGCTGAAGGCCGCGATCGCCGCCAAGACGCTGCGCGACTCCGGCTACGAGGTGGACGCCTCCCAGGTGCTCGTCACCAACGGCGGCAAGCAGGCGATCTACGAGGCGTTCGCGGCGATCCTGGACCCGGGCGACGAGGTCATCATCCCGGCCCCGTACTGGACCACCTACCCGGAGTCGGTCCAGCTGGCCGGCGGCGTCCCGGTGGAGGTCGTCTCCGACGAGACCACCGGTTACAAGGTCTCGGTCGAGCAGCTGGAGGCCGCGCGCACCGAGAACACCAAGGTGGTGCTGTTCGTCTCGCCGTCCAACCCGACCGGCGCGGTGTACACCGAGGCCGAGGCCGAGGCGATCGGCCGCTGGGCGCTGGAGCACGGCCTGTGGGTGCTCACCGACGAGATCTACGAGCACCTGGTGTACGGCGACGCCACCTTCACCTCGCTGCCGGCCCTGCTGCCCGAGCTGGCCGAGAAGTGCATCGTGGTCAACGGTGTCGCCAAGACCTACGCGATGACCGGCTGGCGGGTGGGCTGGGTGGTCGGCCCCAAGGACGTCATCAAGGCCGCGACCAACCTCCAGTCGCACGCCACCTCGAACGTCTCCAACGTCGCCCAGCGCGCCGCCCTGGCCGCCGTGGCCGGCGACCTGGACGCGGTCGCCGAGATGCGCGAGGCCTTCGACCGCCGCCGCAAGACCATCGTGCGGATGCTCAACGAGATCGAGGGCGTGCTCTGCCCCGAGCCCGAGGGCGCCTTCTACGCCTACCCGTCGGTCAAGGGCCTGCTGGGCAAGGAGATCCGCGGCCGGCGCCCGCAGACCTCCGCCGAACTGGCCGCCCTGATCCTGGACGAGGCCGAGGTCGCGGTCGTCCCGGGCGAGGCCTTCGGCACCCCCGGCTACCTGCGGCTCTCCTACGCGCTCGGCGACGCCGACCTGGTCGAGGGCGTCAGCCGGGTCCAGAAGCTGCTCGGCGAGGCCCGCGACTGACCTCGGGTCCGTCCGCCGACGTCAACCCGACGCCAGGGTTTCACCCGGCGCACCGCCCCCTTTCACCCCTTCAGGGGATGTAGAGGGGGCGGTTCCCGTTCAGGGGCCGCATACGGCAGTATCGGTGAATGGAACGCCTGTTGAACCCGCGAGACGTCAGGGGCCTCCCGAAGGCCCACCTGCACCTGCACTTCACCGGCTCGATGCGGCCCGCCACCCTCCTGGAGCTGGCGGACAAGCACGGCGTCCGGCTGCCGGAGGCGCTCAGCTCCGGCGAGCCGCCCCGGCTGCGGGCCACCGACGAGCGGGGCTGGTTCCGCTTCCAGCGGCTGTACGACACCGCCCGCTCGGTGCTGCGGGACGAGGAGGACATCCGCCGGCTGGTCCTGGAGACCGCCGAGGACGAGCGGCGGGACGGCTCCCGCTGGCTGGAGATCCAGGTCGACCCGACGTCGTACGCGCCCCGGCTGGGCGGACTGATCCCCGCCCTGGAGCTGATCCTGGACGCGGTGGAGCACGCCGCCGCGGCGACCGGCGTGGGCATCCGGGTCCTGGTCGCGGCCAACCGGATGAAGTCCCCGATGGACGCCCGGACGCTGGCCCGGCTGGCCGTCCGCTACGCCGACCACGGGGTGGTCGGCTTCGGCCTCTCCAACGACGAGCGCCGGGGCCTGGCCCGGGACTTCGACCGGGCCTTCGCGATCGCCCGCAACGGCGGGCTGCTGGCGGCCCCGCACGGCGGCGAGCTGTCCGGCCCGGAGTCCGTCCGGGACTGCCTGGACGACCTGGGCGCCGCCCGGATCGGCCACGGCGTACGGGCCGCCGAGGACCCCCGGCTGATGGAGCGGCTGGCGGACCGGCAGGTCACCTGCGAGGTCTGCCCGTCCTCCAACGTCTCGCTCGGCGTCTACGAGCGCCCCGAGGAGGTGCCGCTGCGCCGGCTCTTCGACGCCGGGGTGCCGCTCGCCCTGGGCGCGGACGACCCGCTGCTGTTCGGCAGCCGGCTGGCCGCCCAGTACGAGCTGGTCCGGGACGTGCTGGGCTTCTCCGACGCCGAACTCGCCGAGCTGGCACGGCAGTCGGTGCGCGGCTCGGTCGCGCCGGAGGCCGTCCGCAAGGAGCTGCTGGCGGACATCGACGCCTGGCTGGTCGGCGACCGCGCCCCCGCGGAAGCGGCCGCCGTACCCGCCTAGCCGCTGCTAGAGCTTGACGCCCACCATCACCGGCTCGTTCACCAGCTCCACCCCGAAGGCCGCGCGGACCCCGTCCCGGATCTCCCGGGCCAGCGCCAGCAGGTCCTCGGCGGTGGCCGAGCCGCGGTTGGTGAGCGCCAGGGTGTGCTTGGTGGAGAGCGTCGCCGGGCCGCCGCCGTAGCCCTTGCCGAAGCCCGCGCGGTCGATCAGCCAGGCCGCCGAGGTCTTGGTGCAGCCCTCCGGGGCCGGGTAGGCGGGGGCGTCCTCGGTGCCCGGGCGGGTGCGGAAGGAGTCGTACTGCGCGGCCGTGAGCACCGGGTTGGTGAAGAAGGAGCCCGCCGACCAGGTGTCGTGGTCCGCCGGGTCCAGCACCATGCCCTTGCCGGCGCGCAGCAGCAGCACCGCCGTCCAGGCCGTGCCGACCGCCACCCGGGCGCCCGGCTCGACGCCCAGGTGCCGGGCGGTCTCGGCGTAGCGGACGGGGGTGGAGAGCCCGTCGTTGTCCTCCAGGCGGAACCGCACCCGCAGCACCACGTAGCGGTCCGGCTCGGCCTTGAAGCGGCTGTGCCGGTAGGAGAACCCGCACTCGGCGTTCGAGAGGGTGACGACCTCGTCGGCGGTGCGGTCGTACGCGACCACCTCGGTGATCGACTGGGCGACCTCCTGGCCGTACGCGCCCACGTTCTGCACCGGGGTGGCGCCCGCGGAGCCGGGGATGCCGGCCAGGAACTCGATGCCCGCCAGCCCGTGGTCGCGCACGGTGCGGTGGACCACCTCGGACCAGGTCTCGCCGGCCGCGACCTCCAGCGCGGTGCCGTCCAGGGCGAAGCCCTCGGTGGCGATCCGCAGCACGGTGCCGGGGAAGCCGGCGTCGCCGATCACCAGGTTGGAGCCGCCGCCGAGGACGAGCAGCGGCTCGCCGGCCGCGTCGGCCTCGCGGACGGCGGCGATCACCTCGTCGTCGGTGTGGGCGGTCACCAGGCGGCGGGCCGGGCCGCCGAGCCGGAGCGTGGTCAGCGGGGCGAGGGGGGCGTCGTTTTCTACCAGCACGCCCACCAGCGTACGGGGGAGGGGTCCGCCGACCGGAACGCGATTCCCGTCGGCGGGCCCCTCCCCTACGCCCC
>NZ_JBHVEU010000536.1:0-5537 GCF_042802075.1 Kitasatospora sp. NPDC057518 | reverse complement strand
GGCCCGGAGAGGCCGTCCGGGCGCCCCGGCCCCACCGGGCACCCCCGCTCAGAGCCGCCCGCGCCCCGCGAAGCCGCCGCGCGCCACCTTGTGGTACTGGCAGTAGTCGACCCAGCCCGCGCCGAAGGCCAGCTCCAGGACCACGCCCCGCCCGTCCGCACGGGCTTCGTCCAGCAGCCGTGCCGCGTCCGCGTCCGGCGGGGTCTGCTCCAGCGCGAAGAGCCGGTTGGGGTACGGGCCCGCCGGGATCGGGTCCCGGGGCGGGATGCCGGGCCGGTCCCAGGTCAGCTTCGCGCCGGGGCTGGACAGGCAAGGGGGGTCCATCCGCCAGCCGTTGGCGTCGACGCCGCCGTCGCGGTACCAGCGCAGCGCGTGCTCCAGGCTCCCGTGCGGGTCCGGCCCCTGCCCGTTGGCCTGCCAGTCGGCCACGTTCGCCGCCTCGATCCGCCGCAGGACGTCGAGGACGTCCTCCCGGACGACGAAGTAGGCGCGGGCGTGGATGCGGCAGACCAGCAGGGTGTCCCGGGGGTGGTCCAGGCCGTAGGTGGACGGGCGGGTGGACTGGTCCAGTACCTGGGTCAGCAGGTGCTCGACCCCCTCCACCGCTCCCAGCGCCTCGACCAGCCCCCGGATCCGCTCCCGCTCCGCCGCCCGGGCCGCCCGCGCCGTCGGTGAACCGATCAGCCTGAGCTTGCGCCGCTCGGTCGGCCAGTGGTGCGCCCGCAGCGACTGCACGCCGTTGAGGAGCGGGTTCACCAGCATGACGACGAGGTACACGAGGCTCGTCGCCACGTCCTTCAGCAGCTTCTTCACCGGCAGGGATCCTCTCGGGTCGCGCGCGTCCGCGCCCACACCCTGGCCCGCCCGCGCCGCGGCCCGCAATCCGCCCCCGTACTCAACTCCCCAGCGTGCCCGAGCCGTTGCCGAGCGCGAGCACGAGCACGAGCACGAACGCGAACGCACGCCGTCCGCCGCCGCCCGGACCGCGTTCGGACGGCGGCGGGACGCTGCCGCTACTTGGTGCAGGTCACGTCGGCCTCCGGCAGGCGCCCGCCCGCCAGGTAGGCGTTGACCGCGTCGTCCACGCACGCGTTGCCGTACGTCCCGTACAGCCCGTGCTGGTCGGCGCCCCGCAGGGTCAGCAGCCGGGAGCTGGGCAGCAGCCCGTGCAGGGCGACGCCGTCCCGGTAGGGGGCGCGCGGGTCGCCGGTGGCGGAGAGGATCAGCGCCCGGGCGTCGCGGCGCACCTCGGTGGGCGCCTCGCGCGGGGCGTCCAGGAAGGCGCACGGGGAGATGTTGTCGAGCAGCGGGCCGGACAGCGGGTACCGGGCGCGGTCGCGCTCGATCCGGCGCCAGTACTCCTCGGGATCGCGCGGCGCCGCACCGTCCGCGCACAGGATGGCCTGCGAGACGCTGCCGGCCTGCGAGCCCTGCGGGGTGAACAGGAAGTGCAGCAGGGCGGTGGTCTCGGCCGAGGGGGTGACCGGCCGGCCCGCCGCGGCCTCGGCGAGCACCGCCATCAGCTCGGCGAGGCCCGCCCGTTCCGCGTCGGAGTCGCCCTGGAGGTTCCCGAACACCAGCAGCGGCACCCGGGTGTCGTCGAGTTCGAAGGCGTCCGCGCCGGTGCCGAGGACGAGCGGGCGCGCCGAGGCCGCCCCGACCGTCCGCAGCACCCCGGCGACCACCTCCTCGCGGGTGCGGCCCAGCCCGTACGTGTCGTTGCGCCGCGCGGCCCAGTCCGCCCAGTCGGCGAACGCCCGCTCGTTCGCCCGCACCATGTTGGGGAGCAGCTCCGGCCCGACGTGGTCCGGGGCCGGCGCGCTGTCCAGGACCACCCGGTCGAAGCGGCCGGGGAACATCTGGGAGTACACCGTGCCCAGGTAGGTGCCGTACGAGAGGCCGAGGTAGGAGATCCGCCGCTCGCCGAGCGCGCCCCGCACCACGTCCATGTCCCGGGCCGCGTCGCGGGTGCTCGCGTGCGGCAGCAGGTCCCCGGCCGCCGAACGGCACCGGGCCGCGAGGTCCCGCTGGAAGGCGACCTGGCGCTCGAAGGAGGCCCGGGTGGTCCCGGCGGAGGTGATGTTGTAGCCGATCGGCCAGTCGCAGTCGAGGGGGGCGCTGCGGCCGGCGAAACGCTGGTCCAGCCCGACGATGTCGAAGCGGGCGGCGGTGTCCTTCAACGCGGTGTGCACCCTCGTCGGCGCGCCGAGCGTCGGACTGCCGGGGCCGCCGTCGTTCAGCAGCAGCGTGCCGATCCGGTGGCGGGTGTCGGTGGCCTTGATCCGGGAGAGCGCGAGGGTGACGGTGCGTCCGCCGGGGTCGCCGTAGTCGAGCGGCACGGTGACCTCCGCGCAGCGGGCGCCCGCCTTTTCGAGGTCGGCGCCCACCTGGTCGTCCGGGCCCTGGACGCAGCTGTGCCAGTCGAGGCGCTGCTGGTAGTAGCGGTCGAGGGCCGGGGTGGCGGCGGCCTGGGCGGGGACGGCCTGGGCGGCCGTGGTCAGCGCGGCGGCGAGGGCGAGACCGGCCGCGAGGGTCCGGCGGCGGGCGCGCGGCCCGGCGGTGCGTGGTTCGGTGCGGTATGGCTCGGCGGTGCGGGGGCGTGGCTCGCTCATGACGTCTCCTCGGCGGTGCGGGGCCCGGCGCGGGCCGTGGCGAAGGCAGGGGTCGTGACGACGATCGCGGTACCGGCGGCCGTGTCTACGGAGGACACCTGCACCTGTGCGAGCTGACGGTACGTCAAAAAACGGACGCCGGGGACTGGATGGTCGGTGTCCACGGCATTGGCATCCCCGCCCGCCCGCAGCGGAGGTGCTCCCGTCCCCGCCCGCCGCCGTTCGGCCCGCCGTCGCTGGGCGGGCCGGACGGCGGGCGGAGCCGCTGTCGGTGGCGTGTCCTACGGTGTTGCCGTCGGCGGGTGCGCGGTGCCCGCGCGAGCACCGCACGATGGAGACGACGATGACCCGCACCACCCCGAAGCGCCCCGTGGACCTGGAGCAGCTGTTCCCCGAGCTGGTGCCGCTGCGCCGCGACGCCGTACGCCTCCACCCGCGCGCCGGCAGCCCGTCCGCGGCCGAGAGCTCGGTCGGCGGGCCGCTGCTGTGGCCCGCCGACGAGCCGTGGCCGCTGTGCCCGAGCACCAGCCACCCGGGGGAGTGGGGCGGGCCCGCCACGGAGGGGCCGGTGCCGCTGGTCCCCGTCGTCCAGATCCACCGCCGGGACGTGCCCCAACTCGCCTTCCCCGCCGGGACGGACCTGCTCCAGGTGCTCTGGTGCCCGTTCATCATCGGCCGCTGCCCGACCGCGACGCCCCTGGTGCGCTGGCGGAGCTCCGAGGAGGTCGGCCCGGCCCTCGCCGCCGTGCCGCCGACCGTGGGCAGTGCGCCGAAGGACAGCATCCCGGCACCGTGCGTCCTGCACCCCGAGTCGGTGGTCGACTACCCGAGCTGGGACATGCCGGAGGGCCTGGGCCCGGAACTGAGCGTGCGGATGGAGGAGCTGCGGGCCCGCACCGGCCTGTGGTACGGCTACCACCTGGCCGAGGCGCCGGGGATCAAGCTCGGAGGGTACCCGGGCTGGACCCAGGAGCCCTGCTGGCCGGACTGCCCGACCTGCGGGCGGACGATGGAGCACCTCCTGACGGTGAGCAGCTGGGAGTACGACGGCCAGTCGTACCGCACCTGGCTCCCGCTGGAGGACAAGGACGACGAGACCGGCGAGGAGCGCCGGGACGCCGACGGCGGCCGCGGGGCGCACAGCCCCGCCGGGCTGATGATCGGGGACGCGGGCGGGGTGTACGTCTTCGAGTGCCGCTCCTGCCCGGACCGCCCGGTGGACCACCACTGGGACTGCTCCTGAGGCGCCGCCGCCTGCCCGCCGGGGGCGGACGGGCAGGCCGGAGCCCTTCGCCGGGCCTAGGTCTCCGGCCCGTTACGCCGTCCGTGGCGTACCGCCTACGGTCCTTGCCGTGGACACGACGGATACGACCGGCATTCTGGACGAGGCGCTCCAACGACTGCACGCCTCCGGGCCCGAGCGGCTCGGACGGCTCACCAACCACGCGCCGATGGCCGTCGAGGCCCTCGCCGCCCACGGACAGGCACGGTCGGTGCACCGCTGGCTCGACCAGTACGCGCGCAAGCTGGAGGACTTCCCGCCGCGCGTCGAGCCGGTCACGGCCGCCAACTGGCGTGCGGCGCTCGGCGATCCGAGCCGCGCGGCCGACTGGATCGACCACTTCGAGCGCCAACTCGCCGACCACCCCTGGCGCGAGGTGCTCGCCCGCTGGTGGCCCCGGCTGCTGCCCGGCCTGTACGGCGGCTCGACGCACCCGGTGATCCGGGTGGGGCACGCCGTGCGCACCCTGCTGTCCGGCGGCGAGGCCACCGGGCCCCGGCTGGCCGAACTCGCCCACGGCCTCGGCTACTGGGCCGCCCGCCACCGGCCCGTCGCCGCCCTCGCCACGCTGTCCGGCGTGCTGTCCGGCGCGGCAGCCGCCCTCGACGCGGTGCCGCCCATCGCCCTCCAGGACGGCGGCTTCCCCGCCCGGCTCGACCGCGTCACCGCCCTGCCGGCGTGGGCGGCCGGGGTCACGTGGCCGCAGGAGGCGGCCGACCGCCTCGCGGAACTCGTCCGGGCGGCGACCCACCGCTACGCCGCCTACGGGCACGGCGAGGAGACCATGCTCGTCCACGCCGCCACCGCCCCCAACGCCGTCCTGCGCGCCCTGCCCGCGCTCCCGCCGGACCTGTGGCCGGCCGGCCTGCGGGCGGCCTGGACGGCGTCGGCGGCCGTCACCGCGATGTACGCGCCGACCGAGCCGGCGGCCTGCACCCCGCCGGGCACCCTCACCCCCGAGGAGGTCTTCGAACGGGCCCTGGCGCACGGCGACGAGCACGTGATCAAGCTGGCGGACACCGCCCTCGACGTCGGCGACGCCCCCGCCCTGGCGGCGGCGCTGCGCGCCGTGGAGCTGAGCGCCCCGCTGGGGTGAGGCGGGCGCGGGGCCGGACGCGGAAAGGAAATCGGTACCGGGGCGCGTCGTCGGATCCGGCGGCTTGAACGTGTACACCGGGGCGGCAACTCCCCGATGGCGCATGCCCTCCGACCCTCTGGCCCCGTCGACCCCCTCCGACCCCGACGGCTCCGACGGCCCCGCCCCGGGGCGTCCGGCACCCCACCGCAGTCCCGCAGGACGGCATGCCCTCCGAAGAACGGCGCCGCCACCGGGTGCTCCGCAACCGCGCACCCCACCACCTTCACCGCGAAGGAGTCCTGACCATGCGGAAGCTCATCGTCGACCTGGTCGAGCGCACCGTCGCCACGTACGCCGTGGCGTTCCTCGGCCTGCTGCTGGCCGACAAGTTCGACCTCACATCGATCGGCTCGCTCAAGGCGGCGGCGGTCGCGGCGCTGCCCGCGGCCCTGACCGTGCTCAAGGGCGCGGTGGCGACCCGCATCGGCGACCCGGACTCGGCCGCCCTGCTGGGCCGCAGCAACCGCGAGTAGCCGGCCCGGCATAGCAGGGGGCGGGGCGCCAT
>NZ_JBHVEU010000535.1:0-5548 GCF_042802075.1 Kitasatospora sp. NPDC057518 | reverse complement strand
CTCGGTGGCCGGTGGCTCAGCGGGCCGAGTAGTTCGGCGCCTCGACGGTCATCTGGATGTCGTGCGGGTGGCTCTCCTTGAGGCCCGCCGAGGTGATCCGGACGAAGCGGCCCTTGCTCTCCATCTCGGCGACGGTGCCGGCGCCGACGTAGCCCATGGTCTGGCGCAGACCGCCGACCAGCTGGTGCAGCACGGCCGACAGCGGGCCGCGGTAGGGCACCTGGCCCTCGATGCCCTCGGGGACGAGCTTGTCGTCCGAGGCCACCTCGGCCTGGAAGTAGCGGTCCTTGGAGTACGAGCGGCCCTGGCCGCGGGACTGCATGGCGCCCAGCGAGCCCATGCCGCGGTAGGACTTGAACTGCTTGCCGTTGATGAACATCAGCTCGCCCGGGGACTCCTCGCAGCCGGCCAGCAGCGAGCCGAGCATCACGGTGTCGGCGCCGGCGGCCAGCGCCTTGCCGATGTCGCCCGAGTACTGCAGGCCGCCGTCGCCGATGACCGGCACGCCGGCCGCCAGGCAGGCCTGGGCGGCCTCGTAGATGGCGGTGACCTGCGGGACGCCGATGCCGGCGACCACGCGGGTGGTGCAGATGGAGCCGGGGCCGACGCCGACCTTGACGCCGTCCACGCCGGCGTCGATCAGCGCCTGGGCGCCGTCCCGGGTGGCCACGTTGCCGCCGACCACGTCGATCCCGACGGCCGACTTGATCTTCGCGATCCAGGCCAGCGCGTTGTGGCTGTGGCCGTGCGAGGTGTCCACCACCAGGAAGTCCGCACCGGCCTCGACCAGGGCCTGGGCCCGGTCGAACGCCTCGGCGCTGGCACCGACGGCGGCGCCGACCAGCAGCCGGCCCTCGGCGTCCTTGGCGGCGTTCGGGTACTGCTCGGCCTTGACGAAGTCCTTGACGGTGATCAGGCCCTTGATCCGGCCCTCGTCGTCGACCAGCGGCAGCTTCTCGATCTTGTGGCGGCGCAGCAGGGCCATGGCGTCCACGCCGGAGATGCCGACCTTGCCGGTGATCAGCGGCATCGGGGTCATGATCTCGCGGACCTGGCGGGTGCGGTCCGACTCGAAGGCCATGTCGCGGTTGGTGACGATGCCGAGCAGCTTGCCCGCCTCGTCGGCGATCGGCACGCCGGAGATGCGGAACTTGGCGCACAGCGCGTCGGCCTCGCCCAGGGTGGTCTCCGGGCCGACCGTGATCGGGTCGGTGACCATGCCGGA
Organism: Kitasatospora sp. NPDC057518; assembly: GCF_042802075.1. Lineage (NCBI taxonomy): Bacteria > Bacillati > Actinomycetota > Actinomycetes > Kitasatosporales > Streptomycetaceae > Kitasatospora > Kitasatospora sp. NPDC057518. The sequence goes on along the minus strand of NZ_JBHVEU010000535.1, from coordinate 4,323 downwards.
CTCGGACCGCTTCACCAGGTCGACCTGGTTGGCCTGGTCCTCGACCGAGAGGTTGCGGTGCAGCACGCCGACGCCGCCCTGGCGGGCCATCGCGATGGCCATGCGCGACTCGGTGACCTTGTCCATCGCCGCGGACAGCAGCGGGATGTTGACGCGCACGTTCCGGGAGACCCGGGAGGAGGTGTCCACCTGGTTCGGCAGCACCTCGGAGGCCCCGGGCAGCAGCAGGACGTCGTCGTACGTGAGCCCGAGCATGGCGAACTTCTCGGGTACGCCTGCGGCGTTGTAAGACATTTGGGGGGTACCTTCCGTGGCCGGCCTAATCCGCTCACGCCCTGAGGGTGGGGGCGCATTCATCGCTCACTCGCGCAGACCGCCGAAGCCGGGTACGAATAGGAGGATCCTCCAAGGGGACCCCGCGCGCACCCGTCAAACTTTGGCAACCCGCCCAGGCGCCGATACCCCATGGTACTGGCACCGCGAATGTGTCCTCGTGTGCCCTTGACAACAACCCCGCCCCGTGGATCATTCCGCCCGCAACCGGCGGAAACGGCACGCAACGGGAGGAGTGGTCAGGAGGACTCCTCCGCGAGCGCCCGCAGCCGGCTGAGCGCCCGGTGCTGGGCCACCCGGACGGCACCCGGTGACATCCCGAGCACCTCGCCGGTCTCCTCCGCCGACAGCCCGGCGGCCACCCGCAGCAGCACCAGCTCGCGCTGACGGGCCGGCAGGTTGGAGAGCAGCTCCTTCGCCCAGGCCGCGTCGCTGCTCAGCAGCGCCTGCTCCTCCGGGCCGAGCGCCTCGTCCGGCACCTCCGGCAGGTCGTCCTGCGGCACGACGGTCGAGCCGGGCCCGCGCATCGCGGCCCGCTGGAGATCGGCGATCTTGTGCGCGGCGATCCCGTACACGAAGGCCTCGAACGGGCGCCCCTGGTCCTTGTACCGGGGCAGTGCGCAGAGCACCGCCACGCAGACCTCCTGGGCGACGTCGTCCACGTGGTGGCGGGCCCCGCCGGGCAGCCGGACCAGCTTGGCGCGGCAGTACCGCAGCGCCAGCGGGTGGACGTAGGCGAGCAGCGCGTCGATCGCCGGGTTCTCGCCGCGCACCGCGGCCGCGACCAGTTCGCCCACCAGCGGCGAGCCGCCCGTGCCGAGCACCGGCCGGCGGCCCGGCCCGGTCCCACCGGCGGAACCGCCGGGTTCGGCGTACGACGGACCGTGGCCCGGACCGGAGGGCTCGGCCTCCACCGGGTCCGCCTGGCCGGTCGCACCGGCGACGTCGTCGCGCATCGGTCCATGGTGCCTGGTCGAGCGGGAAAACGCGGCACCGCGTCCGGAGTTGTGCACCGGAACGTTATGCGCTGCGGCACCGTCCGGCGTCCCGCGCACCACCGGCCCCTCCTGCACCGTGCCGCCTCCCGCCCCGCCGCCGTCGGCGGTCCCGTCCGTCGCGCCGTCCGCCGAGTGTCCTGCGGCTGCGTGGTTCGCCGCAGTGCCTGTCCGCTGGTCCCCGAGGTGCTCCACTCCTCCATGGTGCAACCTCGGGACCGTAACGTCACACGCCCGTGCGGCGCCCGCTCCGGGAACCTCCGGCGGCACGCCGCAACCGGCGGCGCCGCCGGTGGTCAGCGGACCAGGCCCCAGCGGAAGCCCAGCGCCACCGCGTGCGCCCGGTCGGAGGCCCCGAGCTTCTTGAACAGCCGTCGGGCGTGGGTCTTCACGGTGTCCTCGGAGAGGAACAGCTCGCGGCCGATCTCGGCGTTGCTGCGGCCGTGGCTCATGCCCTCCAGCACCTGGATCTCACGCGCCGTCAGGGTGGGCGCCGCGCCCATGTCGGGGCTGCGCAGCCGGCGGGGGGCGAGCCGCCAGGTCGGGTCGGCGAGGGCCTGGGTGACGGTGGCCCGCAGCTCGGCGCGCGAGGCGTCCTTGTGCAGGTACCCGCGGGCGCCCGCGGCCACCGCGAGCGCGACCCCGTCGAGGTCCTCGGCGACGGTGAGCATGATGATCCGCGCGCCCGGGTCGGCGGACAGCAGCCGCCGGACCGTCTCGACCCCGCCGAGGCCGGGCATCCGGACGTCCATCAGAACGAGATCGGAGCGGTCGGCCACCCAGCGGCGGAGGACCTCCTCCCCGTTCGTCGCGGTGGTGACCCGGTCCACACCGGGTACGGTCGCGACCGCGCGGCGAAGCGCCTCGCGGGCGAGCGGGGAATCGTCGCAAACGAGAACGGAAGTCATGACCGTCGTCCTCCGCAGCTGATCCGCGTCACGTTGAGCCTCCTGGCTGGTACGAACCTCTACGACACGGCCGATCGGCGACGGACTCCGCGGTGATCGCCCCAACCTGCCCGCGATCGTTCCCGACGTCCGGCGCCCGCTAACCGCCTCCGCACTTCCAACGACCGTCACTCGAATGAGTTACGGCCTTCGGGGCCATCTCCACCACTGTACGTGGCCAACCCATTACCGATCAGCCGCATCGCGGTGCACACGCCGCTCTTTTGCGCAGCTCGCGCGCGGTCGGCGTACGACCCGCACATCGATTCGGCACCCCGCGCGCCCGTCGACCACCCGATTGCCACGTCCGCGCCCGCTGGAGCCCCTTGCCCACTATGCCCGTTTTTATAGCTTTCGTATGGTCATTGACTGTTGTGCCAGTGTGTGGGTGACTTGTCCATGGAGTTGCCTTAAGTCATATTTCCAGGTGTCCACACCAGTGCATCGAAGCCCCGCCGCACCGCTCGGCAGCAGCCCCGCCGAACGCCCGGCCGACGGCCGACAGCCTCTGAAGGGAATGAGCCATGGCAGATTTCTCCCGCCTCCCCGGTCCCAACGCGGACCTCTGGGACTGGCAGCTCTCCGCAGCCTGCCGTGGCGTGGACAGCTCGCTCTTCTTCCACCCCGAGGGCGAGCGCGGGGCGGCGCGCAGTTCGCGCGAGGCCAGCGCCAAGGAGGTCTGCATGCGCTGCCCGGTGATCGCCGAGTGCGCGGCGCACGCGCTGGCGGTCCGCGAGCCGTACGGCGTGTGGGGCGGGATGACCGAGGACGAACGCGAGGAGATGCTGGGGCGCTCGCGGCACCGACTGGTCGAGGTTCCGCTGGCCCCGCCGGCGGTCGCCCAGCGGTAGACCCGTCTCCTTGAGCGCCGTGAAGAAACGTTTCTTCGCGGCGCTTCAGTCTTCTGGCTCACCGTACGTACCGGGCCCGGGCAACCCCGTCACCCACCGTCAGCGGTCGGCGGCCGCGCCCGACAGCCGCTCCAGCATCAGCGCCACGGCCGGCACATCGGCCAGGTCCGGGAGGGTCAGCGCGACCACCTGGCGCACCGCGGGCGCCCCGGAGGCCGTCCGTACCGGCACCGTCGACACGCCGTCAGGACGCACCGACCGCAGCGCCAGCCGGGGCAGCACCGCCACCCCGAGACCGGCCGCCACCAGGCCGACCACCGCCGGGTAGTCGTCCGTCGCGAAGTCGATCCGCGGCTCGAAGCCCGCCCCGGTGCACAGCTCCACCAGGTGCCCCCGGCACTGCGGGCAGCCGGCGATCCACTGCTCCTCCGCCAGCTCGGCCAGCCCCACCGCCCCGCCCCGCCCGGCCAGCGGGTGGGCGGCCGGCAGCACGCCCACCAGCGGGTCGTCCAGCAGCGGGGTGACCACCAGGTCGGACCAGTCGGTCCCGGCGGTCAGCTGCTGCGCCTCCAGGTTGGCCTCGGCCCGGGCCTCGCGCGGCGTGCCGTGGGCGGGCGCCGGAAGCGCGACGGCGCCGTCGGACTGCGGGTAGCGGAAGGCCAGCGCGATCTCGCACTCGCCGCCGCGCAGCATCGCCAGCGACTCCGGCGGCTCGGCCTCGACCAGCGACACGCGCACCCCCGGATGGCTGTCCCGCAGGCGGGCGACCGCGGGCGGCACCAGGGTGGAGCTCGCGGTCGGGAAGGAGACCAGCCGCACCCGTCCGGCCCGCAGCCCGGCGATCGCGGCCACCTCCTCCTCGGCGGCGGAGAGCCCGGCCAGGATTCCGGTGGCATGCTTGAGCAGGACCCGGCCGGCCTCGCTGAGCTGCATCCCGCGGCCCGAGCGGACCACCAGCGGGGTGTCCACCGACTTCTCCAGGGCCTTCATCTGCTGACTGATGGCGGGCTGCGTACACCCCAGCTCGCGGGCGGCGGCGGAGAAGGAGCCGGTGCGGGCGACGGCACGCAGAACGCGCAGATGGCGGGCCTCGATCATGCCTTAGTTATAAGGCAATCTTTGCATTCTGCAAAATTCTGCTGATAGTTGAAGCCTCAAGCGGAACCTCGGACGGAACGCCGGAGGCCCGGTCCGCTC
>NZ_JBHVEU010000534.1:0-5569 GCF_042802075.1 Kitasatospora sp. NPDC057518 | reverse complement strand
CCGCACACCGGGGCCGCCTCTCGCCCGCTCAGGCGTTCGCGTCCGTGGAGGAGCGCACCACCAGCTGCGGCGCGAAGCGCTCCACCCGCTCCGACCGTTCACGGGCCGGGGACTGAAGGAGGGTCAGGGCGCGCTCGGCCATGGCGGTGAGCGGGTGGCGGATCGAGGTGATGGGCGGGTCGAGGAGTTCGAGCATCTCGGTGTCGTCGAAGCCGGTGACGGCGATCCGGCCGGGGACGGGGATCGCCGAGCGTTGCAGGGTGCTGACCAGCCCCACCGCGAGGACGTCCGCGCCGCAGACCACGGCGTCGATCCCGGCGTGCCGCTCGGCGATCCGGCGGCCCGCGGTGCGCCCGGCGTCGGTGGTGAAGCTGGGCAGCAGGACGGTGGTGGCGTCGGCGCCGCGGGCCCCGGTGAAGGCGGCGAGGCGCTCCGCGCCGGAGGAGGACGCCTGGTCGGCGGCGACCAGGGCGATCCGGTGGCGGCCGAGGCCTTCGAGGTGGTCGAGGAGCAGCCGCATCGCGGCGGTGTTGTCGAGGGTGACGGCCACGGTGCCGGAGCCGGTGGCCCAGCGGTCGAACAGGACGACCGGGGTCCGTTGGGCGGCGGCCCGGACGGCGGGGCCGGACGCGCCGGCGGAGACCGGGACGACGAGCAGCCCGTCGACCCGGCCGCCGAGCAGGGTCTCGATCTGCTCGGCCTCGACGGCGGTGTCGTTGGCGGCGTCGGAGACCACCAACTGCCCGCCGGCGGCGCGGACTTGCTGGGCGAGGGCGTCGGCGAGCTGGACGAAGTACGGGTTGGCGAGCGAGGGGACGACCACGCCGATGGTGCCCGTGGTTCCGGTGCGCAGCGCCCGGGCGGAGTGGTTGGTGCGGTAGCCGAGGTGCCGGGCGGCCTCCTCGACGCGGCGGGCGAGTTCGGGGTCGACGTTGCGCTGGGTGCCGGCCAGGACGCGTGAGGCGGTCGCGCGGGAGACACCGGCGGCCGCGGCCACGTCGAGGAGTCGGGGCGCTGTCACGTGGGGCGGTCCTTCGCGGTCGGGAACGGGCTCGGCTGAGCTCGCGGAATACGCAGCACGAGGGTACTTGACGGTTCCGGGGGCCTGGTCCACAGTGTGGGAGATCGATCTCCCAAGGAGTGCAGATGCCGCCCATCACCGTCGTCGGTTCGATCAACCGCGACCTCGTCCTGACCGTCGAGGACCTGCCGCGACCCGGCGAGACCGTGCTCGCGCGGGGCTTCGTGGAGGGCGTCGGCGGCAAGGGCGCCAACCAGGCCGTCGCGGCGGCCCGGCTCGGCTCGCGGGTGCGGATGGTCGCCCGGGTCGGCCCGGACGCCGACGCCATCCTGCGGGCGCTCGCCGCCGAAGGGGTGGACGTCGGGGCGGTGCGCCCGGCACCGCAGAGCACCACCGGGATCGCCTCGGTGGTGGTCGACCGGGCCGGCGAGAACACCATCGTGGTCAACCCGGGCGCCAACGCCGAACTGTCCGTCGCGGACCTGCCGCAGCGGCTGGCCCGGTCCGCGGGCGAGGTGGTCCTGGTGCAGCACGAGATCACCGCCGAGGTGGTCGCCGCCGCCGTGCTGCGGGCCCGGGAGCAGGGCGGCACCGTCGTCCTCAACCCGGCCCCGGCCCGCCCGGTCGCCCCGGAGGTGCTCGCCGCCGTCGACGTCCTCGTCCCCAACCTCGGCGAACTCGCCACCCTGCTCGGCGCGGAGCCGCCCGCCGGCCCCGACGGGGCGCGCGAACTGCTGGAGCGGGCCGCCCTGCCCTGCCGGGCGGTCGTGGTGACGCTCGGCGCGGACGGGGCGCTGGTCAAACAGCCCGGCCGTCCCGCCGTGCACCTGCCGGCCCCCGTCGTGGACGCCGTCGACACCGTCGGCGCCGGCGACACCTTCTGCGGAGCCCTCGCCGACTCCCTCGCCCGGGGCGCCGACCTGCTCGCCGCCGCCGAACGAGCCGTCCGCGCGGCCTCGTTGGCCGTCACCGGGCTCGGCGCCCAGTCCGCCATGCCCTCGGCGGCGCAGCTCGACGCGGCCGCCGGCCCCCTCGGCGCACCCGCCCCGCTCCCCGACGCGACCAGCGCGGTCCTCGACGCCCCCGCCGTTCCCGTAGCACCCTGACGGTCCCCGGCCCCCCACGCCCGGTCCGCTCAGCACCCCGGTTCCCCCGCACCACCAGTTCAACGGAGAACACCCCATGCGCAACCTCAAGCTCGGACTGTTCGAGAACGCCCAGACCAACGCGAGCGGCACCGCCACCTGGCGCCACCCCGACAGCCGCCGGCACCTGTTCGACACCCTCGGGTACTGGCGCGACATCGCGCGGATCTGCGAGGACGCCAAGCTTGACTTCCTGTTCCTCGCCGACGCCTGGGGCTGGTCGGAGATCGGCGGGGTGCGCCCGCCGATCGCCACCGAGGAGACCCTCGACCTGCCGCGCCTGGACCCGTTCGTGATCGCCTCGGCCCTGCTGGCCAGCACCACCGACCTCGGCCTGGTGGTGACCGGCTCGGTGCTGGTCGAGCCGCCGTACGCCTTCGCCCGCCGACTGGCCACCCTGGACCAGCTCTCCGGCGGCCGGCTCGGCTGGAACATCGTCACCACCGGCACCGCCGACACCGCCGTCAAGGCCTTCGGGATGGACATGGTGGCGCACGACGACCGGTACCGGATGGCCGAGGACTTCCTCGACCTGGTCTACAAGTACTGGGAGGGCTCCTGGGAGCCCGACGCCCTGGAGAAGGACAAGGCCGGCCGCTTCGCCGACGCGGCCAAGGTCCACCTGGTCGAGCACGACGGCCCGTACTTCCGCTCGCAGGGCTACGGCAACACCGCCCGCTCCCCGCAGGGCACCCCGGTGCTGTTCCAGGCCGGCGCCTCCCCGGCCGGGCGCCGCGTCGGCGGGCGGCACGGCGAGTGCATGTTCGTCGGCAGCGGCACCGTCCAACAGCTCGCCGGGCACACCGCGGCGATCCGCGAGGAGGCCGTCCGGGCCGGCCGCGGCGCCGACGAGGTCAAGGTGATGTCGGCGTTCTCCTGCGTGATCGGTGCCACCACCGCCGACGCCGAACGCCGCTGGCAGCGCGTCCTGGACGCCCAGCGCCCGGAGGTCACCGTCGCCAGCTACGCCATGTTCACCGGCCTCGACCTGTCCTCGTACGCGCCGGACACCCCGATGGCGGAGCTGTCCACCGAGATGTCGCAGACCCAGGTCGCCCGGTTCGCCGACAAGACCGTCGGCGACGTGCTCGCCGACTGGCACACCCACGGCGTCGGCGCCCGCCCGGTGGTCGGCACCGCCGAGGAGATCGCCGACGAGATCTGCGCCCTGGCGGAGGGCGCCGACCTGGACGGCTTCCTGCTCTCGCCGACCGTCCAGCCCGCCTCCACCGTCGAGTTCGTCGAGTCGGTGCTGCCGATCCTGCGCGCCCGCGGCGTCTTCCGTGGCGAGTACGCGGAGGGCGAGTCGCTGCGCGAGCGGCTGACCGGCGCGTCCGACCGGGCGCTGCCGGCCAGCCACCCGGCCGCGCGGTACCGGCACTGACCCCCCGCACCGGCGACGAGAGGACGGCGACGACCATGGTCACTCCCGCCCACCACCCGACCGCGGCCGCGGCGACCGCCGCGGAGCGGCCCGACCGGGCCGAGCTGGACGGCGCGGCGCTGCGCCAGGCGTTCGGGGCCTACCCCACCGGGGTGGTCGCGCTCGGCGCGCTGCGCGACGGCGAACCGGTCGGGCTCGCGGTCAGCTCCTTCGTGTCGATCTCGCTGGAGCCGCCGATGGTCGCGGTCAGCGTGGCCCGCACCTCCACCACCTGGCCCCGGCTGACGGAGGCTCCGGAGCTGGGGCTGAGCGTGCTCAGCCGCGGCCAGGGCGCGCTCTGCCGGCGGCTCGCCTCCCGCGCGGGCGACCGCTTCGACGGCACCGGCTGGCAGGCCACGCCGGGCGGCGCGGTGCTGATCCACGACGCGGCGCTCTGGCTGACCGCCCGGATGCACGCGGTGTACGACGGCGGCGACCACGAGATCGTCCTGCTGGAACTGCTCACCGTCGAGCTGTTCCCCGGGGTGGAGCCGCTGGTCTTCCACACCAGCCAGTTCCGTGAGCTCACCCCCCATGGCTGACACCCCGACGGCCCCCCTGTCCGGCACCGTGGTGCACGGTGCCGGCCGGGGGAGGGGGCTGGGCTTCCCCACCGCCAACATCGCCCCCGACCCCGGCACCCCCGCCCCGCCGCCCGCGATCTACAGCGGCTGGCTGGCCCGCCGCGCGAGCGGCACCGTGCACCGCGCGACGATCAGCGTCGGCACCAACCCCACCTTCTGCGACACCTCCGAGATCCACACCGAGGTGTACTGCCACGACACCCCGGGCGACCTGTACGGCGAGCGCGTCGAGCTCTGGTTCGTCGCCCGGATCCGGGGCACCGAGCGGTTCGCCTCCGTCGACGAGCTGCTGCTCGCCGCCCGGGAGGACGTCCGCCGCTCCGAGGCCCTGCTGGACTCCGAGCACGGACGGCACGTGCTCGCCGTCCTCTCCTGAAGCGCCTCTCCTGAAGCGTCCTCTCCGGAACCGTTCTCTCCGGAACCGTTCTCTTCTGATCCGCCCGCACCACCTCTTCGCACCGTCCTTCACCTGCCCGGCGCGCGCCCCCGCTTCCCCCGCGACCCCGCGTCCCGCGCCACGAGCCCGGTCGGCCCCGCACCCCCCGCTTCGGCGGGGCCGACTGCCCCTTCCCCCACCTCGCTCCGCACGAACAAAGGTGTGAGTCATGAGCGCGTTCCACTGGTTGAACGAGCAGTTCGACTTCTTCGGCCTCCCCGTCTACTGGTCCGACTTCCTGGGCAACATCCTGGCGCTCGCCACCGTCTGGCTCGCCCTGCGGCGCTCGCTGGTGGCCTGGCCGGTGCAGATCCTCGGCTCGGTGCTGCTGCTGATCGCCAGCCTGAACGTGCACCTCGGCGGCAACGCCGCCCGGCAGATCGTCATCATCGTCTCGGCCTCCTGGGGCTGGGCGACCTGGAAGCGCAGCCGCGAGCAGGAAGGCACCATCAACGTCCGCTGGGCGTCGTGGCAGGAACGCGCCGTGCTGGCGGCCGCGATGGTGGCGGGGACGGCCGCGTTCGGCGCGGTGCTGAAGGGGACGGACGCCTCGTTCTACCCCGGGGCGCCGTGGTGGATGGTCCTCGCGGACGCCTGGATCTTCGTCGGCTCGATCCTCGCCATGTACAGCCAGGCCCGCCGCTACGTGGAGTTCTGGTTCGTCTGGCTGGCCGTCGACCTGGTGGGCGTGCCGCTCGCGGTCCACTCCGAGCTGTACTTCTCCGGCATCGTCTACGGGATCTTCTTCGTGATGGTGGTGCTCGGCATCCGCGACTGGGCGTCCCGCAGCAGGCCGCAGGAGATCGCCTCGCCGCTGGAGCCCGCCGTCCTGGTCGAGGGCCGGGACGAAGGCCGCGCGGGTGAAGTCTCCAACTCCCGGGTCACCAAGACCAACTGATGATTCGTCATGAATCTGTACGCGACTGCCCGGCCCGGGTCGCACCCCGTGAGGAGCGACCC
>NZ_JBHVEU010000533.1:0-5587 GCF_042802075.1 Kitasatospora sp. NPDC057518 | reverse complement strand
CCTCGCTCACCTCACAGGCGGCGGTCGGGCGCGTCGGGGTGTGTCTCGGGGGTGTCCGGGCGGCGGGTGCGTCGGGTACGTGCGGCCCGGTGGACCGGCTCAGCCGGCGGCCGCTGCCCGGGCCGGGGCCTGCGGCCCGAGGCGGACGGGCAGCGCGGCGAGGTGCCAGGCTGCCGGGTTCGGTCCGCGCTCGACGGCCTCCGGACCGACCGCGAGCGCCAACTCCGGGTACGTCCGCAGCAGCGTCTCGAAGGCGACCACCGCTTCCTGGTGCGCCAGCACCGCGCCCAGGCAGCGGTGGGTGCCGTGCCCGAAGCCCAGGTGCGCCTCGTGGTGCCCGGCGCGGTCCGGCGTGCTCGCCCGGCAGATGTCCAGGCGATCCGGCTCGGCATAGGCCCGCGGGTCGTGGTTGGCTCCGGCCAGGATCGGCATCACCGCCTCGCCCCTGCGGACCAGGGTGCCGGCCAGCGTGAGGTCCTCCGTCGCGTAGCGCGGCACCCCACCGATCGTCGGGCCGCACCAGCGCATCAGCTCGTCGACGGCGGCGGGCAGCCGGCCCGGGTCGGCCCGGAGCAGCTCCAGTTGTTCGGGGTGGGCGAGCAGCGCGGCCGTGCCGTTGCCGATCAGGGTGGCGGTGGTCTCGTGCCCGGCCACGACCAGGTTGAGGATCAGCGAGACGGTCTCGACCGGGGCGAGGCTGTCGCCCTCCGCGGCCGCCAGTCGGGAGAGCAGGTCGTCGGCGGGTTCGCCCCGGCGGAGCTCGACCAGCGAGCGGGCGGCGGCGACCATGGCGCGCAACGCCTCGTCCAGGCCGGGCCCGGCGCCCCGGCCGAGGTAGGAGCTCCAGCGGCGCCACTGCGGGCGGTCGGACTCGGGGATGCCGAGCAGCTCGCAGATCACCGTGACGGGCAGCGGGTACGCGAAGTGCGCGACCAGGTCGACCACGCCGTCCGGGTCGGCGTGGTCGGGCAGCGCCCGGGCGTACTCCTCGGCGAGCCGTTCGATCCGGGGGCGCAGCCGCTCCACGGCGCCGGCCGTGAAGGCCGGGTGCACCAGACCGCGCATCCGGCGGTGCCGGGCGCCGTCCGCGGCGAAGACCCCGGCGCGCAGGTACTGCGCGCACTCGGGCGGCATACCCCGAGCGCGCCAGACCTGCTCGGTGCGGTGCACGGGGACGGGTGTGGCGGTCCCGTCGGGAGCCGGGCCGTCGGCGGCGGGCCGGTCTGCGGTCAGGTGGTCGGGAACGGGGCCGTCGACGGCGTTCACGTCGTTGACGAAGCGCGGGTCGGACAGCACGGTGCGGACGTCCTGGTAGCGGACGGCGATCCAGAACGGCTCCACGCCGGGGATGGTGGCGCGGGCGAGCGGGGCGCGCTCGCGCAGGTCGGCGAAGGCGGCGAAGGGGTCGCGGATCAGGTGGTCGGCACGCAGGTCGACGGTCTCGGCCGGCTCGGCGGTGGTCACGGCTGCCTCCTCGGTGGTCGTGCGGTCCTCTGGTCCCGGATCGTGACGGATGCGGACGGCACGGTCCCCGGTTTCCAGGCGGGATTCACTCGATCGAGCACAGAGAGCCTTTTCCTCGGGCCGCCGGGAGCCGGGCCTCCGGACCTCCCGAACCGGCCCGCCCGACGACCGGGGCCGGGCCCGTGGCATGCTCGGGGCCATGACCACCGCACCCGTACCGTCCGTCGCCGCCCTCCGCAACCCGATCGGCGCGCACGTCCCGGTGGCCGGTCGCGGGCTGGCCGGGACCGGCCTGGCGTACGCGGGCCGGGTCGGTGCGGAGACGGTCCAGGTGTTCGTGGCCAACCCGCGCGGCTGGGCCACTCCCCCGGGCAACCCGGCGCAGGACGAGGAGTTCCGCACCGCCTGCGCCGAGCGGGGCGTCCCGGCCTGGGTGCACGCCCCGTACCTGATCAACTTCGGCTCGGACAACCCGGCCACCCGGGAGCGCTCGGCCGACTCGCTGCGGCACTCGCTGCGCCGCGGCCACGCCATCGGCGCGCTCGGCGTCGTCCTGCACACCGGCTCGGCGGTCGGCAGCGCGCCCGGCGGCGGCTCGCGCCGGGCCGAGGCGATGGCGCAGGTCCGGTCGGACGTCCGGCCGCTGCTGGAGGAGCTGGACGGGCTCGGCGACGACGCGCCCTGGCTGCTGCTGGAGCCGACGGCGGGGCAGGGCAGCTCGCTCTGCTCGCGGCTGGAGGAGCTGGCCGCGTACATGGAGGCGCTGGACCATCACCCGAAGGTGGGGGTCTGCCTGGACACCTGCCACGCCTTCGCCGCCGGGCACGACCTGGCGGAGCCGGGCGGGGTGACGGCCGCCCTGGACGCCCTGGCCGCCGCCGCGGGGCCGGGCCGGCTGCGGCTGATCCACGCCAACGACTCCGAGGACGTCGTCGGCGCCCGCAAGGACCGGCACGCCAACATCGGCGCCGGGATGATCGGCGCCGAGCCGTTCCGCGAGCTGTTCGAGCACCCGGAGACGGCCGGGGTGCCGCTGGTGGTGGAGACCCCGGACCGCAAGCACGGCGGGGACGGCACCGGGCACGCGATGGACATCGCGGTGCTGAAGGAGCTGCGGGAGCGGGCGGCGGTCCGGGGCACCGGGGCCCGCGCCGCGAGGCTGCCGGAGGCCGCAGCCGCCGGACAGCGGTGAGCCCGGAGGCCGACGGACGGCCTCCGGGCTCGGGGTGCGGAGGGGATCAGCAGCCGCAGTCGCTCTCGCCGTGCTCGGCGAAGTTGAACCAGGTGGCGTGCGGGCCGAACAGGCCGACGCCCGCGGAGCCGGACTCCAGGCTCTGCCCCTCCGACTGCGTCGGAGCGAAGCCCCCCGCCATGGCCGAGGTCGGGACCGCCACCACGGCACCGGCCACGGCGACGATCACGGCGAGCTTGCGGATCTTCCCACGAAGCGACATCTGCTGTCCTTTGGTTCGTCTCTGGTCCTCAACCCGCGCCCCCGACCGGCCGGTTCGGCCGCCCGACGGGCTGGGCGCGCCCCACCGGGGAGGCGCCGCGCCCACGTTGGCACACGAACGCACGGCTTCGGGCGCGCGCCGCAACCGGGCTGAGGCAATCGGGTGAGGCAACTCCCCCGACCGGACGAATCCGGGCGTACGTCCGTGAATCCGGTCGAACAGCCGCGAGGAGGGCGCCGGACGAGTACCCGTCCGGCCGCCCCGCGACCGCAAGTCTTGCGGTGACGGACCCGGCGAACTGAACAAATCCCGCCGATTTGGTGCACAGTGCCGCCCGGTCCGAGCATGAACGGTCGCTCCATGGCGCTCCACCGCTCCACCGGGCGGGAGCAGCAGCGAGCGCGGCCGCGCAACCCGGCGGCAGCAGGAGCAGCACCACGAAAGGCGCACCACCCTCATGCAGACCAGTCCCGCCGCACCTCGGCAGGCGACCCGACCGAGCGGCCCGGAGACCCCGGGGCCGGTCGACTCCCCGCCCACCGGCACCGCACCGCCCGGCCCGACGCCGCGGAAGGGCGGCCGCCGCTTCGGGCTGACGACCGCCACCGCCCTGGTGATGGGCAACATCATCGGCGGCGGCATCTTCATGATCCCGGCCGCCGTGGCCCCGTTCGGCACGGTCAGCCTGGTCGCCTTCGTGGTGCTCACCGTGGGCGCGATCGCGCTGGCGCTGGTCTTCGGGCAGCTGGCCCGCCGCAACCCGCGCACCGGCGGACCGTACGTCTACGCCCGCGAGGCCTTCGGGGACTTCGCCGGCTTCCTGTCCGCCTGGTCGTACTGGATCACCACCTGGGTCAGCAACGCCGCGCTCGCCGTGGCCGCTGTCGGGTACCTGGACGTGCTGCTGCCGCTGCACCACTCCATCCCGCTGGAGATCACCGCCGCGCTGGCCTTCCAGTGGCTGCCGGCGCTGGCCAACCTGGCCGGCACCCGCTACGTCGGGGCGGTCCAACTCGTCTCCACCGTGCTGAAGTTCGTCCCGCTGCTGCTGGTCGCGGTGGGCGGGCTGTTCTTCTTCGACCCGAAGAACCTCGGGCCCTTCGACGCCAGCGGCCAGGGCTGGGCCGGCGGGATGTCCGCCGCCGCGGCGATCCTGCTGTTCAGCTACCTGGGCGTGGAGTCGGCGGCGATGAGCGCCGGCAAGGTCCGCGACCCGGAGCGCAACGTCGGCCGGGCCAGCGTGCTCGGGACGGCCGGTGCGGCGGTGGTCTACCTGCTCGGCACCCTCGCGGTGTTCGGCACCGTGGCGCACCAGCAGCTCGTCCACTCCGCCGCGCCGTTCTCGGACGCCGTGAACGCGATGTTCGGCGGCACCTGGGGCGGCACGGCGATCGCCGTCGCCGCGCTGGTCTCGATGACCGGCGCCCTCAACGGCTGGACCCTGCTCTCCGCCCAGGCCCCGTACGCGGCCGCCAAGGACGGCCTGTTCCCGGCCGCCTTCGGCAAGGAGCGGCGCGGGGTGCCGACCTTCGGCGTGCTGGTCAGCGTGGCGCTGGCCTCGGCGCTGACCGTGCTCAACTTCGCCAGCGGCGCGAAGGGCGCCTTCGACATGCTGGTGCTGGTCACCACCTTCACCGCGACGGTGCCGTACCTGCTGTCCACCGCCGCCCAGCTGTACTGGCTGGTGCGCGGGGCCGGCGAGAAGGTCGACGGCGGGCGGCTGGTGCGCGACGCCGTCCTCGGCCTGGGCGCCTTCGCCTTCTCGATCTGGCTGCTCGCCGGGGCCGGCTACGCCGCCGTCTACCAGGGCGTCCTGTTCCTGTTCGCGGGCATCCTGGTCTACGTCTGGATGGCGGGCCGGCGCCGCGACTGAACTCCCGGCGGCAGCCGGAGAAGCCGACACATCCCCTGAAATCCTCGTGAACCTCCGTGGCGCGCGCCGGACTTGTCCGGTGCACGTCCGATGTGCACGAGGATTTCACTTCCCGGGTCTACCCGCGTAGGTCATCGAATCGCCACACTGGCGCACGCAATTCAGCAGTTCATCCGATCTGATGATGGAGCGTCCGCCATGGCCCCCAGCGCACCCGCACGCCGGTTCCTGTCCTGCATACCGGTGGCCGCCGTCCTCGCCGCCGTGACCGTCGTCACGGCCGGCACCCCCGCCCAGGCCGCCCTGCCGACCCCGATCTCCGCGGCCACCGCCCGCACGTACCTCGCCGCGATGCCCGCCACCGCGGAGACCCACGGCGACACCTACGACCGCACGCTGTTCCCGACCTGGATCACCGTCAGCGGCACCTGCGACACCCGCGAGTGGATCGTCAAGCGGGACGGCAGCAACGTCGCCACCGACACCTCCTGCAAGGCCACCAGCGGCAACTGGTCCTCGCCGTACGACGGCGCGACCACCACCAACGCCTCCTCCTTCGACGTCGACCACCTGGTGCCGCTCTCCGAGGCCTGGGCCTCCGGCGCCTGGGCCTGGACCACCCCCCAGCGCCAGGCCTTCGCCAACGACGTCACCCGCCCCCAGCTGCTGCTGGTCTCCGCGAGCAGCAACCGCTCCAAGGGCGACCGCGACCCGGCCGAGTGGCTCCCCCAGGCCTCCTACCGCTGCACCTACGCCCGCGCCTGGGTGCAGGTGAAACAGTACTACGGCCTGAGCG